>JAAZFJ010000151.1 GCA_012511795.1 Syntrophomonadaceae bacterium | reverse complement strand
CGCAAGAAAGACGGATTATGTGATCGTGATGCAAAAAACTTCTGTCAAAACTTCTGTCAAATCAAAAAAATAGCACTTTCACACCAACTGAAAGTGCCGATATTTCCTATGGTACGCCCGAGAGGAATCGAACCTCCGCACCCGGCTCCGGAGGCCGGTGCTCTATCCACTGAGCTACGGGCGCACAACTGCCTAATGATTATAGCAAAGTTTAATTTGTTGGTCAAAACATTTACCTTAAGTTGACCTGCTTAGCTCTGCTAAAGGTAATTAATTTACTTAAATAATTTATTTATGAATACTATTCCTCTAAGTCTTTGCGGACTCCTTCCACGAACAGCCAGCCTATGAAAAGCAACTTTTTAAATCCGATATGAATAGGTTTGCCAGGATTAAGGGGCATAATCTTGTTAGTTTCATACCAAATATCAATATCGTCAATCCTTGTTATAGCAAATTCATGAATTTCTGCAGCATCAGGTTTACCCAGTCGAATGACCGGAGCGCGGCTTGAACACCACGCACTGCCTCAGCCACCAGAATGAGTGAGCTCCATGGAAATATAAATTTGATTACCGTTTTTGTTTATATATTTTTTTGCTTCTGTGCTGATGGTAAACATCTTTGATACCCTCCTTTTCGTGTATTTCAATTAAATAATAACATACCCATTAGGGGTATGCAATATTAGTGAAATATCATTTATTTTTCAGTTTCGGCAAAGGCGGTAGCTATTGCATCAGCCAGGCTGCGGGCACCCCTTTCCGCCATTGCCAGGGAATTATTGTGACTGCCGATTTCAAACAGGAGGGCACTGGGATAAAGATCCTGGTTGTAGTCACCTCTCCCTATAAAAATACCCCTGATCAAACCGGGATGAGCCTTGTCACAGACTTTTTTTACTCTTTTGGCATAGCCTAGATTGGTTTGCATCAGCGGATTTGACCTGCCTACTACGATCATGACCCTGGCAGTATCAATCCCGTTAATGGTAGTGTGGTAAGCACTGGCAGGAGCAGCATCCCGGTGAATATCAAAAGCAGCATCCGGACCTTCTTTTAACAGCTTGACCAGGGTCTTGCGAGAACGATGATAGGCATTTATATCATGTGGGTAGTGGTTTTCGGTATTGTGGAAAGTTTCGATGTTAGCATTGCTAAGAGCATTTTTCAAAGCCTTTCCTACGTTTATAATATCACCGCCTTTTTTTTGCGAAGCAGTTCCTGAAGTTGGAATATAGGATTCATCAGTATGGGTATGATATACAACCACACGTTTTTTCTTTTTGGGAATACTGAAAAAATCAGTTTTACTATAGACAATGGCAGACAAGACCGGATATGATTCCTGACTGTGCTTTGGTGCGTTTTGCTGTGTTTTGATTCTGGCGGTAGCTTTATTTCCTTCAACATTTGTTACTATATAATGATAATCATCTTCATTGATGAATTCATCATCTTTACTAACAGGCAGGCCGGTTTCCATGATCACATTGCCGTTGGTATCAATAATTTCAAAATAGGAAGTAATCTTTCCTTCGATTTCATCAATTCGCTGAGGTGAGCGTTGAGGGGGGGTGATCTTATTAAATAGATAAAATACTGACATTACAGTAATAAGTATAGCGAAAAAAAGCCACACAGGTTTATTGTTAATTCTAAACATAAAAAAACCGCCCTCACAATAATACTGTAGTATTATGCGTAAAAGGCGGTTTGATTATTCGAAAAGGAAAACTAATTATGATCCCAACTGGACAGGTATTTTTCCTGTTCTACGGTGAGTTCATCAATTTTTATATTACCGGCAATAAGCTTTAAGCGGGCAACTTTTTCATCAATTTCCTCTGGAACATTATAAACATGCATTCCCAAGCCGGGTCGGTTTTTTACAACATGGATCAGCGATAATGCCTGCAGGGAAAAACTTAAATCCATCACTTCAGCAGGATGTCCATCTCCCGCAGCCAGATTTACCAGTCTGCCTTCCGCCAGCAGATACAGTTTGCGTCCGTCTGCCAGTACGAATTCTTCCACATTATTTCTCATGAGGCGAGTAGATTTAGCTAAATCGAGAAGATCGCCTTTGCTTATTTCCACATCAAAATGTCCGGCATTGGCCATGATAGCCTGGTCTTTCATTACAAGCATATGTTCTTTGCGGATTACATTGATATTTCCGGTAACAGTAATAAAAATATCTCCTAATTTGGCAGCTTCAGACATAGGCATTACCTGGAATCCATCCATTATTGCTTCATTAGCCTTGATGGGATCGATTTCGGTTATGATGACCTTGGCTCCCATGCCAAGAGCACGCATGGAAACGCCTTTACCGCACCAGCCGTATCCTGCAACAACAACATATTTACCCGCTACCACCAGATTGGTGGTACGGTTGATGCCGTCCCATACAGACTGCCCGGTGCCATAGCGGTTATCAAATAAATATTTCATATAGGCATCATTGACGGCCATCATAGGAAACAAAAGAGTGCCGTCTTCATCCATGGAACGTATTCTGAAAATGCCGGTGGTGGTTTCCTCACAGCCGCCGATTATGGACTTGGCCTGTTCGCGGCGATCTTTATGCAGGATAGTCACCATATCAGCACCGTCATCAATAATGGCGTCAGGCTGTGCATCCAGTGTCAGTTCCAGAAACTGGTGGTATTCTTCCGGGGTTTCGCCATATATAGCATAAACGGTAATGCCGGAATCAACTAATGCTGCAACTACATCGTCCTGGGTAGATAAAGGATTACTGGCACAGGCTACAACTCTGGCTCCGGCAGCTTTTAAAGTCTGCAGGAGATAACCGGTTTTAGCTTCCAGATGAAGACAACAGGCAACAGTCAGATCAGCCAGGGGTTTGCTCTTTTCGAATTCCTGCCGGAGCATATTTATAACGGGCATATTCTGTTTTACCCAGTCCAATTTTTGCTGTCCGCTGGCTGCCAGGGATGCATCTTTTATTATGGACGGTTTAAGATCCTTCATCTTAAGCATATTCATTAGAGACCTCCTGTTTAAATAATATAATCAGTTTCTTTAAATTACAGCTTTAGAATATTATAAACAAAAAACCTTACAATAGAAATAATTATCTGGTAATATTATTATTAAAAAAGCTATAAACGAGGGAATTATGTGAAGGTACTAATATTTAGCTGGGAATATCCACCCCATATGGTTGGTGGACTTGGACAGCATGTCTTTGACCTAAGCCGGTTTTTAGCGCGTAAACAAATAGCAGTACATATTATAACACCTCGGGTTAAAGGTAGTCCAGATTACCAGGCAGATAATGGTGTGTATATTCATCGGGTGGGCAGTCCCGCAAAAGATGAAGGTAATTTTAAATCCTGGACTTTTACTTTTAATAGCGAAGCCATTCGCGAAGCAGTAAGGATTTCTGCCAGTATTGGAGGGTTCGACATTGTTCATGCCCATGACTGGCTGGTGGCTTATGCGGGAAGATCGGTAGCTAAAATATTTGAAATTCCGCTGGTCACTACTATACATGCTACTGAACATGGAAGGAATCTTGGACTGCATAATCGAATGCAGAATGAAATAAATGAAATCGAAAAAAATCTGGCTTTAGAAGCCCAGAAGATTATTTGCTGCAGCAAATATATGAAAGAGGAGATTTGCTCATTATTTGGCACCAGTAAAGGTAATGTAAAAATTATTCCCAATGGAGTTGATCCTGATTTATTTATTAACCTGCCTGACAAGCCGAAATTTAAAATTGCAGACAACGATAAAGTTGTTTTTTTTATCGGCCGTCTGGTGCCCGAAAAAGGGGTATGGCATCTGATCAAGGCTTTTCCCCAAGTGCTGTACAAAGTTCCAGATGCCAAGCTTTATATTGGCGGCAAAGGACCAATGAAGTATACTCTTGATAAATTAGCTTTAGAACTGGATATTGCGGATAGGATCTTCTATACCGGTTTTTTGAAAGAAGATATGCGCAATTATCTGTACCATAAGGCCAAAGTTGCAGTATTCCCCAGTCTTTATGAACCTTTCGGCATTGTAGCATTGGAGGCTATGGCAACAAATACTCCGGTGATTGTAGGTGACGTAGGAGGCCTTGCCGAAATAGTACAGGACGGAGTAAATGGCTTGAAAGTTAAAGCAGGTTCCATCGACGAACTGGCAAAAGCCATTATTAAACTCCTGTCTGATGCTGATGTTGCTTCCAGCCTGGTACAAAATGGCTGCAATACAATAAAAAATATATACAGTTGGGATGCAATCGCCGAGTCAACCATCGATGTTTATCAGCAAGCATTGAAAAAACGCCAGAAGTTTGTCAGCTAGTTTTGCAGAGGATGTGTAACTTAAGTTGAATTCTAAACTAATGCTGGTTCTACATAGTCATATACCATATGTAAAAAGGCAGGGGAGATGGCCTTTTGGTGAGGTATGGCTTTTCGAAGCTATGGCCGAAACATACATCCCGATATTACAGAGTTGGACACGTATGCGGGAACAGGGATTGAAAGTTCCTATAACCATGAGCTTTAGTCCCATACTTTTGGAACAGTTTAACTCTAAATACATACAGGAAGAGTTTGTCAACTATCTGAAGGAACGCGAGTTTTTAGCGGCTGAAGATGAAAGATATTTTAATGCCCGGGCAGAATCTGAAATGGCCAGTATCGCTGCTTTTTACTATCAGTTTTATCGTGAGGTCAGGCGCGATTTTACCATTGAGTTTGATCGGGATATTATCGGTATGATCAAGCAAATGCAGGAACAAGGTTATTTAGAAATCATCACCACTGCTGCTACACATGCCTATTTGCCCTTGTTGCATAAAACCAGTCTGGAACGCCAGGTGGAATGGGGCAGGAAAATATACGAGAAGTATTTTGATCGTGCGCCTAGAGGTTTCTGGCTGCCGGAATGCGGTTACTTTAACGGTATGGAGGATATACTGATTGCCAATGGTTTTGAGTATTTTTATGTTGACAGTCACGCCATTGAAGGCGGAAAACCAATTGGAGCATACAGCCAGGGCTTTGATAGTGAAGAAATCGAAATCGAAACTTTTGCTTCTACCGGACTTAGTACTTATCGTCCTTATAAAGTTGAAGGCAAAGATATTTCTGTGTTTGGCCGCAATTCAATGGTCAGCCACCAGGTATGGTCAGCGGATTATGGTTATCCGGGAAATGGTGATTACCGTGAATTCCATAAACATTCACCCCGTTCAGGGCTGAAATACTGGCGTATTACTGACCGCAGGAAAGATGACCAGAAGTTGCTTTATGATCCCAAGAAGGCTTTAAGGAGAGCTAAGGAACATGCCCGGCATTTTGTCTATAACCTGGAAAACACCGGGGAACAGGCGATGAATCTGGGTTTTTCGTCTCCCCTCATTGTTGGCTGCTATGATACAGAGTTATTTGGACATTGGTGGTGGGAAGGAGTCAAGTGGCTGGAAGAGGTGCTTAAGCTTGCCAATGACAGCCAAAAGATCGACCTGGTTTTACCTGCTGATATGGGTGCTGCCAGATATGAAGCCCAGTTATTCGAATCCTCCTGGGGCATGGGAGGCAAACATTATGTATGGCAGAATAACGAAACATCCTGGATGTGGGATATCATAAAAAAAGCCGGTCAGGAATTCGAAATAATAAAACTATATAATGATGAGAGTTCATTCAGGCAGGAAGCCGTTGAACAGGCCTTAAAAGAATTGTTCCTCATCGAAAGCAGTGACTGGTTATTTATGGTCAGCGGCAATCTGACCAGAGATTATGCCATGAAAAGATTTTTTGAACATTATACAAAATTATTAAGGATCAGTGAAAGCCTTTGCAATAACGACCTAAATGATGATTTCAGAAAATGGCTGAATAAAATACAGTATCAGGATGATTTTTTCAATAACAAACCGGAGGTGAAATAATGAAAGGGCATATTGCCTTCTGCCCCCATTTCCATCAGCCCCACTTTCAGTTACATAAAACCAGAAATGAAGCTTTTGTTAACTCTTATCTCCCTTGGATGGAGCTCTTACAAGAAGCTGTAAAATTAGATAAGTTTTATATAAACCTGCATTTTTCCGGACCTTTTCTTTATTGGCTGCAGGATCAGAAAAGTGATTACCTTACCGGGTTTAAGTATATGCTCAGCAGTAATAAAATCGGGATCATTGGCGGCCTGGCAGATGAACCATTTATTCAGTTATCATCACGCCGGGACGATTTTTTATATCAGTTGAAAAAGTATAATGAGCTGATGTCTCAAACTTTGGGGGTGAGTGCTGAACAATGGCAGGGGATCCATCTGGTGGAACGTGAATGCGGCGAGATGGTTTTAAATGAAATCTCCTATGCGGCTGGACTAATGAATGCCGTTCCGATCTTTTATTTGGACGCAGAGACTTTTTATGAATCCCACTTTTCCTACCCAGGTTCAGAAAGTGATTATTGCCTAAAACATTTTGGCTTTAGTGACCCTTTTTCCAAAACCACCATTAGTCATATGCCGCAGGAGCTTTTATATTTTGCATTAAGGGATGAGATAGGCGGGCAGCCTTTTTATGCCATGCCGGTTCACAGCCAGTTTCGCTATAAACTCCTTAAAAGGCAAGGCTTTACCATAGATGATCATAAACGTGTAAAGCCACAGCATTATTATTTCTATATCAAAGATGTTTTGGAAAAAGCAGCGCAGATGGTGCAAGTTTACGGCAAACCAGAGTTGGAGCCTATTGTGGTAATATTTGAGGATGCTGAAAAGTTCGGGCAGTGGAGCAAGGACCCGAAAGGCGACACTGAGTGGCTCCTGGAGTTTTTCCGCCTGGTAGAACAGGATGAAGAAATAGCTTTTACCGGATTGAAGGATTATTTTGACAGGCAGGGTTTTTTAGATACGTATCCGGTTAAATCCAGTCATAGTTATAAAGAATGGGAAAATTGGACTGCCAAACGGGGCATCAGGGGGGTGACTTTTGGGGACGAAAGATTGCGCCGGGTCATTTGCCGCCTGAGAGATATAGAATCAGAACAGACAGCATTTGAAGAAGCACTATTAACTGATTATGTGGGAGAAAAATTTGCTCAAAACGGGCAAACAGCACAAGATCAAATTATTAGAGCATTAATGCAGTCAGCTGAGCGCTTTGATATGGTAAAGACCATTATAAAAGAGAAATATTCGCCGGAAACAATAAAACAGTATGAAACGGTGAACCGGGTCCGCAATCTGGTTTACCAGGAAGACCCTAAATGGGCAAGCCGCCATCCCAGTTATGGTTCATCACCCTACTATGACATGTACGGCCTGGCTTATCTGGAATTAGCCTGCCGCGTGATGAGTGTGTTGATCAGCAGAATCAGTCATACCCAGCGGGAACGTTTTACACTACGTGACTGGAATTTGGATGGGAAAAAAGAAATAGTTATCGAGGAAGCAGGACAATTCCTGGTGATAGATACCAGAGGCGGATGCATCTGTTTTCATCATGTATTGGATCCGGTACTGGCAGAGGACATGGATCAAATCCAAAGCTTGATAACCGAAGACATTGGCAGCAGCAGGATCAAGGCTTATAATACAATATTCAAGCATTCATTTCCGTTGGTATTTACGGAAACCGACAGCAGCATGGGACTTACATATTATGCTGAAGGCGGGCGGCAGGAGATATGTAAAAATTCCTGGCGCTGTGAGCTTTATTGGGAATATGAGGATCAGGTGCAGTCAGTGGGTAGTCTGCAGTCAGCAAATTTTATACTCCAGGATGTGACAACTAATGAAAAGGGCGTTTCGGTTACGTTAACCTGTCCGCTGCATTTGAAGGTTGCTGATCAAATCCTTGAGGTGTTGGTCACCAAGAGTTTTCAGACCGGTGATAAGTCACTTAAGGTTTCATTTGCGGCTGAAGTAAATGGTCAGTTGGATGTGGGACAGCTGTTATTCGTTCCTCACATCGTAACTTCTGCCACTCCTTCAGATGAAGTGGATTTTAAACCTCATACTCTTCTGGGCATTAAAGGAAAGGACATCCGGAAAGTTGAATATAAAGTAAATGATATCTCGGTTATTACTGACGGGGGCATGGAGTATAAACAGTCTGCATTTGACCTTGAATCCCCTGGAATCATTGACTATGTATGTAAATACCAAAATGGCGAAGGAAAATCTTTTCATAACCTGATCCGGTTTGAAATTGTAGATT
>JAAZFJ010000150.1 GCA_012511795.1 Syntrophomonadaceae bacterium | reverse complement strand
TGTTTTCCCTGATGTCAACCGGACACAGCCCTTTGGCAGCGGGGCTACCGTTGTTTACAATTATGTTGATCTGCAAATTACTAACCATACTGATACTGATTACCAACTGGTTTTATGGTTGGATGAAGGATTTCTGCATGGGGAATGGCGTTCCCAGCAAGCTCCTTTATATACTTATGAAGTTTATGAAAAGCAGCACCTGATCACCCAGGAGTGGTGGGGCGGCTATATTCGGCACAATCAGTTGAACCGGCGGATTTATGACCTGAATGGACAGGAGATAGAAGACGCCGCTATTTCCGAAAACCATGCTGTTATGATGTATTCACCCATGCTGGCATCGGAAATTGGCAGAAGCTAAAATGCTCCTAGCCTTGAGCTTCCACCAGTTGTATGATTTTCACGATGGCCCGGCTGGCTGCCTCCATTGATTCCAGGGGGATGAATTCATAACGGCTGTGGAAATTATGTCCGCCTGTAAAGATATTGGGGCAGGGAAGGCCCATAAAGGAAAGACGCGCACCATCAGTGCCGCCCCGTACCGGCCTGATCAGAGGCTCGATCCCGTTTTCCCTCATAGCCTGTTCAGCTAATGTAATGATATGAAAAAATGGCTCGATCTTCTCCTTCATGTTGTAATACTGGTCCTGCATATGAAGCATAATGCCGGCTCCACAATATTTCTCACTTATAAAATCAACACAGGACTGCAGATATGCCTTCTTTTGTTCAAACTTCTCCCGGTCATGATCTCTTATGATATAGGTCATTTTTGCTTTTTCCACCGAACCCTCCAGTTTATTTAAGTGGTAAAAGCCTTCATAATCACGGGTAAACTCGGGACGTTCATTGACCGGCAGCATCCCGTTCAGTTCCATGGCTATGAGTAAAGCGTTCTGCATGCGCATATAGGCAGTGCCGGGGTGGACATTTACTCCTTTGATGTCGATATGGGCAATAGCCGCATTAAAAGTCTCATATTCAAGCTCTCCCAGGGGACCCCCGTCAACGGTATAAGCAAAATCAGCGCCAAAACCCGCCACATCAAAATGATCTGCTCCCTGGCCGATTTCTTCGTCCGGGGTAAAAGCAATGGCGATCTTGCCATGTTTGATATCCGGATTGCTCTGCAGATGGGCAAGAGCCGTCATGATGGCTGCGATCCCTGCTTTATCATCCGCGCCCAGCAAGGTGGTTCCATCACTGGTAATGATGGTTTGGCCAATATAGCCTTTCAGTTCAGGATGATCCTGGGCTTTTATAACCAGGTTATCTGCTTCACCAAGGATCAGGTCACTGCCGTCATATTCAGAAAAAATTAAGGGCTTTACATCTTTGCCGGACACATCGGGACTGGTATCCAGATGGGCAATAAAACCTATTACCGGAAGATTTTTATCAGTATGGGCTGGAAGTTCTGCCATCAAATATCCCTTGTCCCTCAGCCTGATATTCGTCAAACCCAATTCCCGCAGCTCCTTTTTAAGCAGGCGAGCCAGCTCCATCTGCCCGGGTGTACTGGGATGCGCAGCCGAGTCTTCTGAAGACTGGGTATCGATTTTAATATATCTTA
>JAAZFJ010000149.1 GCA_012511795.1 Syntrophomonadaceae bacterium | reverse complement strand
TTTTGCTTTAGGCATTTGATGGCACCCCCTCTTGCAGGGATTTTTCTGCTAATTGTTTTCCAATTTCCAAAGCTTTATAGTTCAAGGTCCTGAGTTCCGGATTCGCTTCAAATTTATATCCCAGTTTATGCTCCAAAGCTTCTTTCGCACTATCAAAATTTACTACATTTATTAATCCAATAACTGCTCCCATAATAATAATATTAAAGACCCGCGGGTGCAATTTCTGATTTGCTGTCTCAATGGCTGGTAAACCAATAATACGCTTTGCTTTTTTCGGCATGTCTTCCTTATTAATTTTAAAACTTGAATCATATACAAATAGAGTATTCTCATCACAATAGGCTGCAGTTCTTTCAATAGCTCTCTCACTAAGTGCCATAACTACATCTGCTTTGTTAAATTTAGGTGCTCCTATCCGGGTATCACTTACTTGAATGAATGCGATCGATACGCCGCCTCTTTGTTCGAGGCCAAAATTGGGTATATAAATCGTCTGTTTTTTTTCATTATAGGCAGCTTCTGCAATTATTTCAGCTACTGATTGTACACCCTGACCACCCTCACCAGCCAGTGCAATTTTAATTAATCCCATTATTTATCCCCCTTTCCAAAGGGAGTCTTTAACTCTCCGACCGTGAAATACTGTTCCATTTCATCTTCGAGAAAATGCCATGTTTGCTGAGCATTTGTTCTCCAGTTGGTTGGGCAAGTGGATAAAACTTCAACAAAAGAGAATCCATTGCCTTCTATTTGGTTTCGCAACGCATTACGCAAAAATCTTCTCAGCTGTTTGTATTTTGACACTGTGGCTCTTGCCACATAAGCTCCATCAGGTGTTAATTCGCTTATAAATTCCGGCCCTTTGGTGGGATAACCGGTTAACTCGGGATCGCGTCCAAAGGGACTAGTTTCGGTTTTTTGCCCCGGCAGTGTAGTGGGTGCCATTTGCCCTCCAGTCATACCATAGTTGGTATTATTGACTAGAATCAAAGTTACTTTTTCATTGCGTACTGCGGCATTGAGCAGATGTTGTGAGCCAATGGAATAGCCCCCTCCGTCACCCATATAACCAATTGCAATCAGTTCCGGACGAGCTCTTTTAATACCTACCATTACTGGTGTAGTTCTGCCGTGATGAGTCTGGGTACTATCACATGCAAAGAAGTCCCACGCCAACAAAGAACAGCCAATATCACATCCAAAGATTGTTTTGTCTTGAATATCAAGCTCATCTATCGTTTCACCCAAAGCTTTCAGCACAATTCCGTGACCACAGCCGGGACAGAATTTGTGCGGCTTACTGGGTAAATACCACGATTTTGGTGTTGCTGGTGCAACCATAATAATAATACCTCCTTATAGAAGCTTAAATGATGCTTTTCACTTTATTGATCAAATCATAGTCAATTATTCCAACTCCCGGCATAAACAAGGTTTCAACCGGTAAAGTCTGACCATATATTTCGTATTTCACAATGCGTTCAAGTTGTCCCATAGCCGATTCAGCAATCAGCATTTTCTTGGCATTGCTTTTATCTATCACAGCTAACAATTGCTCCCTGGGAAACGGCCTCAAGGTAATGGGCCTAAAGCAGCCTGCTTTTATCCCTTGTGCCCTCAGTGCTTTTACGGCATCTTCAGCAGCACGGGAAACAACCCCGTGAGAAATTATGATAATTTCAGCATCTTCACATTGCATTTCGCTAAACTCGACTAACTCTGCTTTTATAGAATCATATTCAGAATCATACTTTAACACTACATCATATAGTTCTTCTTCTAAACTATATATATTCCGTAAGTGCTGTGGTTCTCTGTCCTCACCAATATGACCTTCCAAACCAATTAAAGGAAAGGGCTTAATGATTTCAATGCCTCTGTCAGAGGGGTCATACATTTCCAGGGGTTCTCTCATTTTGGCCTGATAACCATCTCCAAGAAGGAAGGTGGGAAATCTATATTTCCAAGCAGTATTAAATCCTTTGATTGTATAATCATACAGTTCCTGATGATTAGCAGTGGAATAAACAATTCTATGTCCTTCACCATTGCCGCCATGGGCAGTAAGGGATACTTCCTGCTGTGAATAAATTACAGTACCTGACGATGGGCCGCCACGTTGTTGAATTATAGCAAAAAATGGCAGCCTCATGGCTTCTGCCATGCCAAAAGGTTCCTGCATCAAAACATTGCCAGGCCCAGCAGTAGCTGTAAAGGCTTTTAGGCCGGTTTGTAAAGCACCACATACGGTAAAACCAGCAGATATTTCATCTTCTGTTTGCAGAAAGTTTTTGCCGTATTTAGGGGCCAATCGAGTCCAATAATGCATAATTTCATTTTGCGGCGTAATAGGATATCCAAACATTATTTCAGCCTCGGCTGCCAAACATCCCCAGGCTATCGCTTCATTTCCTGTTAAAAAAGCTTTTTTGGTTTCACCAATAACCTTTTGCACTAAATAAGCACCTCCAATAAAAACAAGTTAAGACCATATTGCTTCAGGCATATATCTATTAATAAATTTAATAGGTATCTCAAATTCGTGTTGGTTGACTTCTTCGGCAAGTCTAATGTCTACTGCCATATATACCACTGGTAAATTATTCTCTTCTGCTACCGCTGCTATTTCGGTATTGCCTTTTTTGATTATTTCAACTGTAGTTTCATTTGCCAAGTGTGTATTAGCTATAATCCCGTCTATTCTGTCAAAGCTTTTTATATATTCTTTGATTCTTTCCCTGGAGTTAGTCATTGGACGGGTGTAGTTTATAACTAACAATATTTTCAACTCCTCTGATTCGTTTGCACCTTCCACCAAATTCAAAGTCTTAGCTCCGTGTATACCGTAGCCTATATCAAGAATTATGTCGCCTTCATGTCTTAATGCCCATCTGGCTTTTGGGTTTAGCATAGCCCCTGTTTCGCCTAGGCCAAAAGAATCTTTAGCGGATAAGCATATTAAATTTACTCCAAGGTTTTCTAATTTATCTTGCAGTGGTCTTAAAGTATAAAAAGGCTCTACTGTATCAAGATCCACTAAGGTCACTTGCCGACCTTGATTCTTAAGTTCCAGAGCCCTATTAATAGCCATCTCGCTTTTTCCACTGGCGTATTCTCCCACATATGCTTCTACAACTCTAGCAACATTTTGTTCCGTTACCCACACCTCCGAAAAGCTCTCTCTCTTAAAAACAATACTATTAGTATAAATTAGTGTTCAATTGTGCGTCAACAATTATATTTAATTGTTCAATTATAACTCACATTAAACTCAAATTATCATATGGTATATACTTTTTAATAATTACTATATTTTATTTTACTTATTGTGGCTATTTTAAAGTAAATTAAAACAAAAAAAAAGCTATTTTATAGCTTTTTATTAATTAATCTATTTTTAACCAACTAAAAGGGTAAAACATATTAATAATATTACGCCTGGTATACCTAGAAAACCAGCAATTAAGATGGTTAATATGTTAATTGGAATACTAAAATCAAAAAATGCGCCAATATAATTTGTCAATAGAAGTAGAATCATTCCAATTGCGGAGTTTATCAGCAGTTTCCAAAGTAGCTTAATGGGCTTAAGCGCAACCTGAGCAATTATGTACAAGATGACCAGCAAAAATAAGGCAGCAATAATAATATTTATATACTCCACTATATCCCCCCCTTTTTAATTACCTTCCGTTTGGTTTTTCATCTCTCTGATCAGATAATCATACCTTTTTTCAGCTATTTTTATATCTAGTATAGCAATTTCTACCATCTCTGGATCTAAAACATTGTTAAACCTGTTATACGCATGGATTAAGTATTGCTGAGCTTCTATTATGTCTTCTTTTTTTTTGATTGTGGGGCAAACACTTTCTTTAGCAGAAAAACTGTTTAAATACCTCCTCAAAAGATCATTAATGCAATTCCTCATTATAAACCCCCTGAAAAAGAAATACTGTAGTTCTCCTACAGTATCTCTATTCCAGAATAAATTTTTTAATGCTAAAATTCATGTCGGCCTTCGATTGCTCGCCTAAGAGTAATTTCATCTGCAAACTCAATATCTCCTCCTACCGGCAGACCATGCGCAAGCCGGGTTACCTTAATATTGTATTCACCAGCAATTCCAGCCAAGTATCTTCCTAATATTTCCCCTTCAATGTCAGGATTTAGTGCAAGGACTACTTCCTGCACAATGCCGGAAGCCAATTTTTCTTTGAACTTGTCAAGGTTCAAATCTTCCAAGTCACTATCATTCATAATATTAAAGTCCTTATTGATAACAAAATACCGACCATTAAAACCTGTTTTCTCAATAGCTATAATGTCAGCAGCTTCTTCAGCTATACAAAGAACGCTGCTGTTTCTTTTATTATCGAGACACAAAAAACAAGGGTCTATGTCAGTAAGATAACCACAATTTGAACAAGGCGCTATTTTTTCCTTAGCCTCAGTAATAGCATGAGCCAGCTGCCTAGCGTCCGAAGCAGGTGCTCTTAAAATATATAAGGCCAGCCTTTGTGCTGTTTTAGGTCCTATGGTAGGAAGCTTCATTAATTCATCGATAAGATTTTCCAATGGTCTGGCTAACCGCATGTTATTCCTCCCAGATAAAATCAATACTTACCTTATCTTAAAACCCCGGGATTTTCATGCCACCAGTAATTTTGGCCATTTCTGAAGAAACCATCTCCTGTGATTTTCTTATTCCTTCATTTACAGCTGCCATGATTATATCTTCCAGTAATTCGATATCATCTAAGTCGATTACATCAGGATTGATTTTTAAGGCAATAACTTCTTGTTTCCCAGTTATTTTTATGGTAATAGCACCTCCACCTGAGGAAGACTCAATTTCTCTTTTTTCTAATTCTTCCTGGAGCTTTGCAATCTGTTCCTGCATCTGTTTCGCCTGTTTAAGCATTTTGGACATTGAACCCCCGCCCATGCCTGGGTTAAATACCATATTAATTCCTCCTATCGTATAATTCTAATAAGCTTTTATTTCCAGTTTAAAAGTCATCTATTAATTAGGAATCAAATTCTCTCAATCTTTTATCTCAACTATATTTTCTCCAAAATATTCAATAGCTTTTTTTGCCACTATATCATTATACTGGTCCTCATCCAAGAAAATAAACTGAATCTGAATATCTTTGTTCAATAATCTCTTCACAACCATTTCTACAATTTCCCGGTTTGCTTTTTCTTCCATACGTTCTTTATGGAACTTATACCCTTTTTTGAATCCGATATACAGGAAGTCATCTTTAACTCCAAGAAGTTTTCCCTGACATAGCAGTGCGTGAGTAGGTATTTTTTGTTCTTTTACTTCCTGTAATATTTTACTCCAAAGTACATCCCGGGCTTCATTTTTATTAGCTTTTGGCAATTCATTAGTTTCCGTAATTTGTTTACTCATAGCTTCTGTTTTTTTTCTATCCACAGTTTTTGAAGCTGTCAAAGTTGCGATGTCCAAAAAAGCAATTTCCAATAAATATTTATGTCCATCGGCAAATCTTAATTTATCCCCTGTATCCATCATAATTTTTAAAGCAGCAAATATTATCTCTGGTTTAACTTTCGTCTGTTGCTTTATTAGGGGTAAGCTTTCCTCGGTTATAACACTAAAATCTGCTTTTTCTCCCATAACAGAGTAAAGCATAAGATCACGCAAATAAAGAGAAGCTTCCTTTGCCAACTGTTGCGCTTCTTTCCCTGAGTTAAGAGTTTGTCCCAACATGCTTATAACTTCCGCAACATCTTGGGCAAATACCTTTTCCATAAGTTTAGCCAGAAATAGATCATCTACTAGCCCTAATACATCTAAAACATCCTCCTTATTAACCTTTTTCCCCTTATAAGAATATATCTGGTCAAGCATGCTCAAAGCATCCCGAAGCCCCCCATTAGCTCTCCTGGCAATCAACAGTAAAGCATCTTCCTCAATCTCAACTTCGTCATTCGCAGCTACTTGTTTCAAACGGTTAATGATTTCAGCAGCTGTAAGTCTTCTAAAGTTATATATTTGGCAGCGGGAACGAATAGTTGCCGGAATCTTATGGGCTTCAGTAGTAGCCAGGATGAATCTCACCTTATCAGGGGGTTCCTCCAATGTTTTCAACAAAGCGTTAAAAGCTTCTGTGGTTAACATATGGACTTCATCAATTATATATACTTTTTCCTTGCCCTGCGCCGGCAAAACCCTTACTTTCTCTCTTAAGTCGCGCATCTCATCAACACTTCTATTGGAAGCAGCGTCAATCTCAATTACATCCATAAAGTTTCCGTTGTTTATATCGCTGCAAGAAGAACACTCATTACATGGCTCTCCTGCTGCAAGGTTTTCGCAGTTAACTGCTTTGGCTACGATTTTAGCAATACTGGTTTTTCCAGTTCCCCGGGGACCGGTGAAAAGATAAGCATGTGTAAGTTTTCCTTCTTTAAGTGCGTTTTGTAATGCCGTGACTGTACTTTCCTGGCCGACAACTTCTCCAAACCGTTGAGGACGCCAGGCACGGTACAATGCCAGATAAGCCATAAGGGAACCTCCTTTGCCAAACCATTAAGTAACTGACTGATCTATAGTTTCTGTAAATATGTTTTCTTTCCTGCCTAAAAAGATTATAGGCAGTATGAAAAAAAGCAGGTTATACCTGCCTCCGATAATATATTAATTAAGCCGTGCACCTGGCTTCGAGAATACCTTCCAAGCGTTACTCAAGCAGTTAACTCCGCCCAGGCTGCCCTGCGTCACACAGGATTAATC
Organism: Syntrophomonadaceae bacterium; assembly: GCA_012511795.1. Lineage (GTDB taxonomy): Bacteria > Bacillota > Syntrophomonadia > Syntrophomonadales > Syntrophomonadaceae > UBA1368. The sequence goes on along the minus strand of JAAZFJ010000149.1, from coordinate 8,997 downwards.
TCTTAGTGCTGCTTCCTTCCGGACCTGACACGGTTCAAGATGTCCCATTGCGCCGGACCCAAACATCTTCGCCACTTACTTAAGCCAGACCTTACAAGATAAGCCCTCAGCTCAGGAATTCGACCCTGCTGGAGCGGGTTGCAGGTTACAGGGCACCGCTAATTCCCCATCTAGCACGGCAAATCTTAAGATAATAAAACCCTTTCTTCAAGGGCATTAAAGATATCACTTTTCAGTATTTACGCTCACTTATTGTACCTTTTTTTTATAGTTTATGCAAGTTGTAGGGCCGCCGCTTTAGATAACAATTACTGCCTGTAAAAATTTATTAAAGGTGATTTTACTCAGTGGTCGAAATATTTATTATCGAAGTTTTTTGGAGGTGGTAATAATGGCATCGGTCCTCAGGCTGTTTTCAAAACTAATAGGGGCAAAAATGGTACTATCCTTAAACAAACCACATAACATTTCCCTTGGACAGGAATTAGAGAAGCAAGCTGGCAAGAGACACAATCAACCTGCAATTCTTTTTGAAGAACGAATTATAACTTACCAGCAATTTAATGAGGCAGCAAACCGGTATGCACATTTATTTACACAAAAAGGCTTTAAAAAAGGCGACGTTGTTGCTCTTTTAATGGAAAACCGGCCGGAGTATCTGATTATCATAGCTGGTCTTGCTAAACTGGGAGTTATTATCTCGCTCATAAATACTGGTGTCAGAGGCAAAGTATTATCCCATGCCGCAAATATATGCAACGCCCAGTCAATTATTATCGGCAATGAACTCCTATCAGCTTTTGAGGAAGTCGCAGCTGAAGTAAACCTTAAGGAACCCGGTTATATTTTTATTGAAAATGACGAGAACCCAATAAATACAAATCTTTCAGTACAAGATCTGGAACCTTTACTAGCCTCAATGCCGGTTACAAACCCAGATACTACCAAATCTATTACTACTGAAGATGTTTTGTTCTACATATATACATCAGGTACTACCGGCTTCCCCAAAGCAACAGCCAGCAAACACCAGAACTGGTTTGCCTTAGGCTACGGCTCTGGAGGCTTGGGTTTAGAAATGATACCAGGAGATGTCCTTTATAATGTTTTGCCTCTTTATCATAACAGCGGAGCAAATATAGCTTTTGCCAGCTTCCTCACCCATGGCAGTACTTTTGCGTTAAGGCGAAAATTTTCTGCGCGAAATTTCTGGGATGATATAAGAAAATACAAAGCCAGTCATTTCATTTATATCGGCGAATTATGCCGCTACCTGAATAATCAGCCGGCTAAGCCCGATGATAAGGATAATCCGCTTGAGTATATCCTTGGCAATGGCATGCGCGGAGAATACTGGACTCAATTCAAGGAGCGGTTTGGGATTAAGAAAATTGTTGAAGTATACGGTGCAACAGAAGGAGTAGCACGAATTATTAACTTGAAACAGGTTCCTGGTATGATGGGGACCCTTACAGTGATCGGTATAAGAATTGGAGAGGTAGTCCAATATGATGTTGAAAATGAAAAAATCCTTAAAGGCGAAGATGGCAGACCAATTTTATGTAAACCCGGTGAAACCGGGCTGCTTATCTGTGAAATAAATTTCCGCGCAGCTTTTGCCGGTTATGTTAGCAATCCTGCTGCTACTGAAGCTAAGATTTTACGAAATGTTTTCGCTGAAGGGGATCAGTATTTTAATACTAGTGATCTGGTTAAGCTCCATGAAGGTGATTTTGTATCCTTTGTTGACCGCCTGGGTGACACTTTCCGTTGGAAAGGTGAAAACGTTGCCACAAATGAAGTAGCTGACATTCTGAACCAATTTGGCCGGATTGAAGACAGTAATGTTTACGGAGTAGAGGTAAAAGGTGCTGAGGGACGTTGCGGTATGGTTGCCTTAAAACTGCTGGAAGGTGCAAAAATAGATTGGGATGCTTTTGCTCAATATGTTATAAAGAACTTGCCGGTTTATGCCCGCCCTTATTTTGTCAGAATCAGAGAAGAAATTGATGCTACAAACAGTTTTAAGCAAATAAAAACCAATTTGCAAAAAGAAGGTATTGATCCAAATGTAATCAAAGATCAGCTATATTTTCTTGATCCGCGAAAAAATACTTATGTGCCGTTGACTGCAGAACTATATGAAGAAATTATTAACCATAAGATCGCCTTTTAGAATTAATCCATTAATATAAATATTACAAGAAAGTGCACGAACATGTGCACTTTTTATCTGAAAACAATCTGCCCTTTTTTCATTGTCTCAATTATAGCCAGTGATTGCAGATTCGCCCCTGACTTGCGTACTAAAGCTCCTCCTTCCTGAAAACCCTTCTCAATTACTATTCCCACTCCCACCGGATTGGCCCCAGCCTGTCTTATAATATCCATTAAACCTAAAACTGCACGACCATTAGCTAAAAAATCATCAATAATTAACACTCTATCACCAGCATCCAGATAAGACTGCGCAACCATTATTTTATATGTTGCATTACGGGTGAAAGAATACACTTCGCTGGTATATACTTGTTGTTCAATATTACTGGCTTGCCCTTTTTTAGCAAACACCACCGGTACTTTAAAATATTGAGCTGTAATGCAGGCAATTGCAATTCCTGATGCTTCTACGGTCAATATTTTGGTGACTCTTTCGTCTTTAAATCTTTGAAAAAACTCTTGACCAATGCTATTTAAAAAACTCACATCGATTTGATGGTTTAAAAAGCGGTCAACTTTTAAAATATCATTACCTATTACCTGGCCTTCGGCTAATATTCTTTCTTTTAAAAGCTGCATATTATTCTCCTAAACTTTAGTGTCCGTTAAATTTATATTTGCTTAATATACTAATCCATTATGTATAAAAAATGTTTAATTATTATGGTTCAGCAATAAGTAATTACAAGAAGATGTAGCAACCAATTTATCATGCTGGTTATAAGCTTTTGCAGTCATAAATACTTTTCTTCTGCCACTTTGAACAACGCGGGCAGTAATTGTAAGTTCATCTCCAGGAAATGCAGGGCGATGGTACTCAGTATTCAGGTTTATAGCTACACTATGAGGAGTACCAGTAGCCATATAGCAAAGCGGACCAAACACATTATCAAAAGCAGCGGAATAGAATCCTGCTTGCATCGACCCCGCAGGATTAGCATAGGTATTTAAAACAGGAAAAGAAATTGTCATACTTCCCTCTTCCGGCAGCGCGCTAATCATCCGGGATTGCATAAACAGACTGCACTGCGGCCATTCACCTAATGCTTGAAGAAAAGCCTCCTTTACATCCTTGCCTTTAGCTGACATCAAACCACTCCCAACGTTTATTAATAGTATGCTTTCCTTACAGCACCCCCTATTTATATAATTTAATATGTATTATTAATACATTATAATTATTTTTGCTAACATAACCAAACAATTACCAACAAAAAACTCTTCATTATTTTAAATGTGTACTTCTCATTAAATTATAAGGTTTTATCATAAATACGCTATTTCGTTCTTCTCAGATAAAATAAACACCTTTCGTTGTATTGAAGAAAGGTGTTATTTGTTAAATTTAAAAATATTAATCTAAACATTATCTTAAATTAATGGCGGAGAGGGCGGGATTTGAACCCGCGAACGCTTTTGACACGTTACTCGATTTCCAATCGAGCGCCTTCAGCCGTACTCAGCCACCTCTCCTAAACAAACCTTATACAATTTTTACGCTTTTACTCTGGCAACTATAGTATTTTACCCTAAAAGTTCAATAATCGCAAGGGTATAACGAAAGGATCAAATCTATAAAATTTTTCCTATTTTAAAAGCGGGCAAGAACAGCGGTAGCACTTATCATCATTGATATCGTTTAAAGTAGAACAGGCATTGCAGAATATGATGCTGTCCCTGGATTTATCGTATTTCTCCAGTGTACCCAGACCTTTGTGCTGACGCACCTGATCACCGATCTCAAAATAATTAAAAACGGTATCATCATCTTCTACACCTTTTTCCAGGATCTTTCCCTGGTTAGTTTTGAAGACCACGGTATATAATTTGTATCTTTCTACATGGTACTGACCATCTGAGTCTTTATTGCGCCGGGTCTTTCTTTCGATCTTTTTATCAATGACCACCCCATCCCACTGTTTGACCCTTGCTCGGCTGATGGTGGACAATAAAGCTATTGTTAGGAACATACCCCCGATCCCCAGTCCAATATAAAGGGCCTGGGGATTATCCATTTCCGAACTTGTCTCCCCATAGATAAAAAAACCAACGATCACGACAACCGCCAGAATCCCGGCAAAGATAAAGGACCAGGCAGTGGTCTGACGCAGATAACTGGCAAAAGCCGGATCATTGATCCGTTCTGAAAAACCAATCCGGTTTTGATTTCCTTCCGCTTGCTCTGTATGGGTCTCGTGATCCGGTTGATTTTCTGCGGTTTGGGGCAAAGGATTGCCGCAGTTAGTACAGAATTTGACGCTTTTTACAGAATCAGCGCCGCATTTTGAACAAATCATATTTTCCTCCTCTATTGTGTTTTTAACTCAGGGCAATACTGCAGGGGGCTGATACTAGCTGCCCCCTACTGTAGCGATACCTATTTTCGATACGACCGGGCTGTTAATAACCGCCCCTGCATTTTTTCCATAAATATTTCCTTATGCGCTGTCCCTATCAAACTATCCCCCCGAGCTACCGGCCGCCGTAGCTGCCGCCGCCGCCTCCTCCTCCGCCGCCGCCGGAAAATCCTCCCCCGCCGCCGGAACCGGATGAAGACTTGCTGACTGCCTTCTGGGCTGATGCCAAAGAACGCTCAAAAGAATTCCCGATCCCATCAAAGGAGTTCGTCAACGCATTCATGCCGGTATGATAGGTTCCATACATCATCCAGCCATAACCGAAACGATAATCCCCATCCTGCATATTGGGGAAGACCACTTCCAGCTGTTTGATAACTTCCTTGGCCACTCCCAGAGTGACCGCATAGACCAGATAATGCTCCCAAATGATGAGGCTGGGGATCTCATGCCGCTGCATTTCGGAAAAATGCTCCAGGAATTTTTTAAAGGCTGCCCAGCGTACATAATCTTCCTGGCCAGTCACAGAACGGCGTTTAAAACGGCGCGGTATGAAAAAAATAATGATCCCGGCAATGATCATGGCCCAGCCGATGGTCCCGATCCGGGCGGCCAGAACAAAACCTAACACAAAGAGCGCAACTCCGCCCAACACGGTGAAAAGCGTCATACTGCCATTGCTGTCAAAGAAATTATAGGTTTCGCATTTGGCGAGGATGCTGGAAGTCCAGTCGCTCCAGAATGCGTAAAATGCTTCCCCATTCTTTTTGGCGTATTCTTCAATATCAGTCAGGTAGATATAATCCTTGCCGCCGCCGATATCGTTTTTCAAGAAATCGATGAGTTCTATCTCATGGGGCCTTAAAGTAGCTTCTTCCGGTTTACGCAAAGCCGCCGGTTCCGGGGCTGGCATAAAACTGAGCCGAAAGGTGGTGACTTCTTTGCTGCCTAATAATCTACGCACTTGCACGGTATCTTCCTCCAGAAACAGGAATTGCCGCCGGGCCAGGTCCATAATGGTAGCCGTTATATCATTGGCGTTCATGGCTTTGAAATTCCAGAGTATACTTAGCTCCGCCGGGCTGTATGAGGCGGGCAGATCACGGTAATAATCACCGTCAAAAACCGTGAGGTGTTTGCGGCCGAACCTGCGCCACAACATGAATACGCCGCCCAATGCTGCAGCTACGATCCCAGCTCCGGCCCCCACTTCCACTCTGGCCATGGCCCTTTCTTTATTGGCCTGATCAGCCCAGCCCTTTTCCTCGAATAAGATTCTGGACAAAGCCGGTTGAGCGTCAAAGGCTTCTGCCGGCGCCCCGGCAAACAGACTGACGGGCATGAGGACTCGACCTTCCATAAACGTATAAGGAGACAAATCATTGACTTGTAACACGACTTCATTGGGGCCGGCAAATTCCACTTCCCCATTTAGGGGTCCGTGCCCCCAGATGCGGATATCTTCCCCTTGCTTGAATTGTTCCGCCCCCGGCGGCAGGGTAAGATTCACCTGGACATAGGAGATCTTATTGCCGTTGGCTTCACCGATGAATTTGCGGTAGAGTTCTGCCGTATCCTGATAGATCTTAACCGCATTGACCACCCGATAAGAAACGTCGAAGGTGCGAACCTGATCATAGGCGTCCACGCTCCAGTCGATGAGGATGTCCCCGCCTTCGGATTTGGTCAGGTAGGTTCCAGGTGGTCCGTATTCGGTGCCGGGATTAAATGTATAAGGCTGGCCGTTTTCACTGACCTGTACTTCGACAATGGGGGTGTTCCCCTGGGGGATTTTCACATAAAAACCGTTCCACTGTCCGGAAAAATCAACCGTGATCCTTTCCGTCACCTGCATGGAAGCATCCGGCAGCACCTGGGCATCCACAATGATCTGATTCATGGTCAATGACCGGTCCGCCAGGGCTACAGGCGCCATGAAGGCCAGAATCAGGAACAGGCTGATAAAAACACGTAAGGCCGAAGCCCGCAAATAGCGGGTCGATATTCTTCGTATCATTTTGGAAACTCCTTTTTAAAAATCCACTTTCACTGCCTGACGAGCATCAGGTTCGCCCTGCAGGGTAAAATAATCCACCATGGCGAATCCCAGCATACCTGCCACCAGGTTGTTGGGAAATAATTCGATCTTGGTATTGAATTTCTGTACGGTATCATTATAGAATTGGCGAGCATAAGCGATTTTGCTTTCCGTATCACTGAGTTCGGACTGCAGCTGCAGGAAGTTGGTGTTGGCTTTAAGTTCCGGATACGCTTCCGCCACCGCAAATAGTGAGCGCAAGGCGCCGCTGATCATGTTTTCCGCCTGGATCTGCTCTTTGACATTGCCGGCATTCATGGCCATATTCCGGGCCTGGGTCACAGTTTCAAACGTGGTTTTCTCATGCTGGGCATAGCCCTTGACGGCATTGACTAGATTGGGTATCAGATCATAACGCCGCTTCAGCTGCACATCTACCTGAGACCAGGCATTCTGCACCCGCTGCCTGAGCTGTACCAGGCTGTTGTAGATCCCGATCAGGAACACAACCAATAAGACCACTATCACTCCGAGAATTATCAATCCAACCATTCTTTGTGCCTCCTCCAAAATATTATTTTCCGCTTAAATTATATTCCCACCCATTCCGCTGTTATACTGCAGATATGTGTCACTGGGAAGGTAAATGGCAGTATTGTTTCACATGAACATGGTAAAGCCTTCGATGGCTCTGGGTTCTTTGTTAAAGGGGACGCCTGCAGCTTCAATGGCTTCCGGCACCCGATCAAAATGATTGATGATCACCCCGCCCATTTGGTCAGAAAACCAGATATAGATGGGTTTTCCGCCGCTGCGTCCTTTAATCTCCAGCCCCCCATAGACAGCGCCTTCTGCCAGCAATGCTGTTCCTAAAGGCTGGGTTGAAGAAGCGCGACCGCTGATTACTGATAAAAACGCTACTGCCAGGAATAGTTTGCGGAACCAACCGGGATTACTTAAAGCCACCAGATCAACGGCAGCCATATCCTCAAACCGCATTTCCCGTACCCCCTTAAAGGTCACCAGGGACAGGGCATCCTTCGTCAGTTCGATCAGGTATGAAGCATTCCAGGCATTGCTGTAGAATAAGTAGATGCTGATACAGGCAATCAGCCACATGACCAGGGTGACAGGCCATAAACCGGTGATCGCCTGCACGGTTCCCCCGTTGATCAAAAAGGGCAGTCCATAAAAAGGAAGCAAGAGGATCACCCCCACCAGATCCCCGGCCAGCATACTGCCGGTGGAATAACTGATATCATCCGGCTGTTTTTTTCGACGCGGCAGGAATATGTATAGCAGCAAGCCTAATATCATAATTATGATGCCGATGGTTCGGTAAGGATGGTAAAGCCATCCCGGTGCAGTACGATATGGGCTGGACATCGCACCAACACTGGTCTTATAATCATGGTATTTTAAACGCAGATAAATCGTTTCACTGCCGCTGTCCGTACTGATATAGGCGGTTTGACTGTCGCTCTGCCGCAGCCCCCATTGGGAATAGGGTATTTCATCCGGTTTAAAGAAGACCTCGACCGGCCTCGTTGGCTTCCAGAAGTCATCCTTGTCTTCTTCGCTGACCCGGCTTCCATATTGGGAACTCTTATACTCAGCATTACTGGCTAACTGTACCTGTTGAAAAAATGTTCCCCACTGCGCGCCGTCAACATCTGTTACTTGTCCGCCGGTCTTTTCCGCTATATATTCATCCAGCGGCAAACTGTTCAGTCGTTTTTCTTCTTCGGTCACATAGCCGCTATATGATTTCAGTTCGCCGGCCTGTTCCTCTTCCCAGTCCAAAGCAGTCAGGCTGACCATAGCCGGCGCCACATAGCAAAATAATGCCAGACCGACTAATATCCCCAGGACCAGCGCAACCCGCCTCCAAAGTTCATTCGCACCTGATGCCGACGTCATGCTTCAGTCCTCCCCTACTCTAATAGCTTTGAGAACGGTCATCTTTAATATCATAATAGTTCGGGCACCACTTAATGATGGTATTGGCTGCCTCGGCCGCATCGATCGTGATCATTTCCGTCATTTTATAGTATTGAAAAGCGCCACCGGGATCGATCACATAAACACTGCCCTTCCCCGGTGCATAATAAGTAATGCTCTGAAATCCCACTGCCTGATTGTCCTCTAATAGCAACAGACAGTCGTCGAATTTAGCAAAGCCTAAATCCAGATCTACACCCATATCCACAACTTTATATTTGATAGATCCGGACTCCGTGTCATAGCTCCAGGTTTGCCCCACCGTCATGTTGTTTTTTAATACCGGAAAAATTTCAAAAGGTGATGCGTCCATGATGTAATAGGTTCCATCGGCACGTTCAACATAATGAAATCCAAAACCATATTCTTCTCCCATATCGA
>JAAZFJ010000011.1 GCA_012511795.1 Syntrophomonadaceae bacterium | reverse complement strand
GGGCAAGTTTTTATCTTGATAGTATCCAAGCACATAAATCTCTTCCTTAATCAAATATAGATCCTGACTGGGCCGGGATGAGAGACCCTGACCGTCACCCAGGAAGAACCGGCCAAAATAGCATTCCGGGTCGCCCACATTGGTGTATTCATCCTCACCCTGCTTTTTGATCTGCAGATTGTCAGCAATCGGCGGAACCCAGTGATCGACTCTGACGGTATAATCATCATATATTCTTATCGCTGAATAACCGTGGTCAATATCCTCAGTTGTGCCGTCCTCCTTCAGCCAGATAATGTGATCGGATCCCATGGTGGCACCGCCGCTATGATATTTCAAAATAGCTTTACCGTTGTCAGTATGTAATGATGACAGCCCATATTCATAACCAAAATAATAGCTTTCCGTCAACTGATAAACTTCTCTGCGTTCCGTGGGATTAGCGACCGGTGCCTGATAAATTTTACCCTTCTCACCTTGATAGTAATAATAGTTTCCGGCCATCGTAAAGGCCCCCTTTTCCCCATCAGGCAGGGTAACAATCGGAAGCGTCAGCTGGGCTGCCGTCGTATCGGAAGCAGTTGAATTGATCACCAGGCCGTTTTTCTCATCAAAAGAGTATTTCCAGCCAAATTCATCCACCGCAAACCGCCAGGTCAGAGGGAAATAAGTAATATTCCTAAACACCAGCAAGGGATATTCTTCCCTGCTGTTATCGATCTGTTGGCCGTTGACATTGATTTTGAAGGCAGCTATGGCCGCTGTATAAGCAGTATTATTTCTGCCGGCTGCCTGATATTTATGGTATCCCCAATTGACGCCAGTCTTGGCGATCTTCAGTCCGGTACTGCTGTCCCATACACTTTCCAGGCCCAGGAAGCGGCAGTCATAATAAGTCATAGGAAAATATGTTATATCTTTGTACACGATCAATGGATACTGGTTGGTTGCATTTTCAATGACCGTCCCGTTCAATGTCACTTTAGAAGCCGGCAAAACAACTTTTACATTGCCACTTGCTGCATAAGCCGGAACAGTAAATATTCCCAGAGTAAATATGATCATCAGTAACAGTGTGATTCGTTTTTTCTTCATCATGAGCTCCCCTCTCATTTATAATCTTTTAAATGATCTCTGAATAGAATAGTGAGCCCATAGCCATCCACCTGATTTACAAAAGCGACCCGTTCCTCAGGCAAGCTGACTATAAGATAGGCACTTTCTTGAGCAGCCGGCGGCAATTCAACACTTGCTGCCCGCTGTTCAACTTTGTATAATCCTGATGTCTGCAAACTCCAGTCCGATAAAACCAGCCAGAATAAGGTTATATAGTTGTTTTCATATCTGTTACCTGGTCCCTGTGATGTTTAATTGACCGGCGAATTGTCTTCCGCAGTATCAATGATTTGATCAGCAGTTAACTGCTTAAGATCTATTATTACTACTTCTGCGGATTGTGAATATGTTTCCGGTTCTATGGTCTCAACTGAAGGTATTGCTGGCGCTTCCGTTTCTTCTTTTCTCTGCTTATTGATATCTGCGTTATGGTTGCTGATTGATGTATTATCTACATTAATACCAAATCGATCATCAAATGAATCTGTATTTATGTCCTGAATGATACCCTGCTCATAGAGGGGGGCAGGAATTACTTCCCCAGCCTTTACCGGCAAATTATTGATCTGTATAAAACTGCCGCCCAACAACAGCGCAATGATGATTAAAATCAAAGCCCCGAAACCTTTTTTCTTATGTTTCCTATCGAATATATTTATGACTCTGTCCTGCAGGCTTTCCTTGCCACTTTTAAAACCGGTAGAAACAGCCGGATTATGATGTCTGCCGTTATAAGCGGCCATTTCAATTATCATCAGGCTGTACAATTTTTTCTCCTCAACCCCGGTTCCTTTCAAGGCAATATTATCACAGGTAATTTCAATATCCCGTTCAGCCTTTATGGCCATTATATGTACCAGGGGGTTAAACCAATGAACAGTGCGCACCAGTAACAACAACACTTTATAGGCAATGTCATGACGCTTAATATGCACCAGCTCATGGCTTAAGATCATTCTTAACCGGGTATCATCATAATTATCATGGGGCAGCAACAGTACCGGTCGGAATAAGCCAACTACCATCGGTCCTGATATTTCCTTGCAAATACATATTTTAGGGACTTTAACCTTTAATTTTAGTCCCTGTTGCCGGCTGATCTCAGTAATTGACCGGGCATTTTTGCCATCTGCCGATACACATAAGCTATTTCTGATAATACTGCGAAATGATAAATAGCCTTTAATATTGCCGAATAGAAATGCCAGCGCACCAACCAAATAAAGTATCAACATTATTTCGATGATACCAATACTATGATTTGTGCCAAAAGCAGCGGTGGATAAGTCGCTGGCAGCAGATGTTGCATACGGAGCCAGGCTGCTGATAGCAGAAATGCTCTCTTCCGGTGCGGAAGCAATATTTAAACTAATCGGTGCCGCTGCTCCGCCGGAAAAAGGAATGATCAATCTTAGCGAGACAGCTAGCCATATAAAGTATCTCCAGTTTGATATGTACAGTTTATTTAACAAAGGTGCAGTCAAAAGCAAAACTGCAATTATAGGGGTCATACTTATAGATAAAGCTAGAAGGTTAAAAAGAAATTCTGTCATAACTATCCCTCTTTATTTTTATCGTCAATCTCTTCCACAAATTGTTTTAATTCCGCCAGGTCTTCATTACTGATCGCATCACCGTCATATAAAGCAGCGACAAAATTTTTAAGTGAGCCCATGTGCATTCTTTTCAGAAATGATTTACTTTCTTTGTGAAGATAATCTTGCTCATTGATGAGAGGGGTGTAATAATTTACTCTGCCCTGTTTGCTGATTTCCAGAAAACCTCTGTCCACCAAGCGAGCCAAAAAGTTAAGTACGGTTGTATTAGCCCAATTTTTCCCCCCGGCCAGCTTGTCCATAATATAGGCAGAAGTGACTGGCTGCGCTGCTTCCCAGATGATCATCATCAATTCCAGCTCACTGTCCGGCAGTCGTTTTATGTGTTCCATGTCCTTCTCCTTTTCCTTACTTAATTAATACTTACTACGCAAATCAAATCTTTTTCTTATTCTACATTTGTAGAACTTCAAAGTCAACTACTGCTCTTATTTACCAGTTGAAATAAAAAAGCAACCCTCAATATGGCCGCTGTGTTTCGTGATCCACATCGTGGACATATTCGTCTTGGCATCGCTATACCTCCAAAGAAATCCCCGCCGATTTTCAGTCTTCCATATAGATTAAATTAGAATCTAATCTTCAAATGGGGTTGAATATCGCAAAGGGAGACCGCAAATTAATGCCGAACAAATTAAATAACTAGCGACATTATATTGTCCCTGTAAAGGTATCATAATGATTGGAGTTGATTCCTATTCAGTACTTCTTCGTACATTAAGATTCCTAAAGACATTCCTACTAAATTAACAGCTTTAAGGGCAATAAATGTTACTTCCCATAATTCTATATTTCCAGATAATTCTTTTTGATTATTTTCAAAATATACAGTTGTTGATGATTTATTTAATACGTTTCAAGCTATATATACTTGCATTGAAATCACTTTTGCTAAATGTTTAGGACACAGAGAAGATATATTCATATGCTATCCTGTAATTGGAGGTGAAAAAATGGCTTTCGTATTGCTATTGGTTGAAGATGATGCCGAGCTCAGGGAAATCATTGCCGACTATTTTACAGATAAAAGCCAGGGGACTTATTATTTAGAGTTTGCTGCCACCGGTGGTGAAGGTCAGCAAAAATGTCTGGAGAATGATTATGATTTGGTGCTTCTGGATGTTATGCTGCCGGAGGTTGACGGATTTGCTATTTGCCGGGAACTGAGAAAAAAGAGCGAGGTTCCGATTATTTTTATAACCGCCCGGCATAAGGAGAATGACCGATTACACGGGTATCAACTGGGGGGTGACGATTATATAACCAAACCTTTTTCCCTGGCCGAGCTTTATGCCAAGGTTACAGCTTTAATAAAACGCACCAAGGGCATGGTCAGGAATGAAGTCCTGACCGCCGGCAGCATAAAGCTGGATCCCTTCCGTTATACAGCGTATGTAAATGATGAAGAAGTAAGCCTGGCCCCTATGGAATTTACCCTTTTGAAAATCTTAATGGAGAACAAAGGCCGGGTAGTAAGCCGCGAAAGCCTTCTAATCCGGGTTTGGGGCTATGATTTTGCCGGGAATGACAGGGTGGTGGACAATCATATCAAAAAATTGCGGCAATCTCTGGGAGCTGCTGCCCGGCAAATAAAAACGGTGATCAAAATAGGTTATAAATTGGAGGGACGGAATTGAAGCAGAATCAAACCAAACAGACCATCTATATTCGCATCCTGGGAGCCTTTTTACTTACCTATCTGGTGTTGATGGCAGGTTTTACTTTTTTCTTGATAGACCGGGAAAAAAAGATAGTTACCATGGAATTGGGTATCTTTGCCAGACATGTTAATAATAATGTTACCGAAATACTGCAAGAACAGGTGAATAGCCAGAATCAGATCGAGGATATAGTAAAGTTTAAAAAGGAATTGATTCGTCAACTCTCTTTTTTAACCCATTCAGGGACGGAGATGGCTGTTTTTACCGGCGATTATGAACTGATTTTTAATACTAACGATTATTTGGTGTGTAGTTATGCAGAGCGTGTGGAAGGAACTAAGCATTATACCGGATATGCCTACTTAAATCTCCGGGAATGGTTTGATGACCAGGAAATAACCGAGTTGGAGCATTATTTAAGTGCCGAGCCCCGGGCAAAAGAGGCCGGAGACCTGTCAGGCTATTCCGTTTCCCTGGAAGGCTTTTGGCTGGATAATGAAATGGTTATACCGGATGAAATCAGAGTGGTGCCTATGCATGCCAGCAGTTTTGACGAAGAAGGTAATGTGATCTCTGCTGGCGGCACCCATGATGATAATAATGTTATCTATGCTTCCGGTTACCAGGATAACAGGGATTTGCCTTATTTTGAACATGGTGGTATACAGGGGAGAAATAATCCTGATTATGACCGGCTAAGTTTAGCTAAGCTTCGGGAAATGGTCATAGATAAAGAAAAGCTAAAAGCAGCAGTCCAAGATATTATATCTCTGTCTGAGAATAGATCTGAGGGGAGAAGGAATTTTTTTAATTATCAATATTATTTGGCAATACCTTATAAAAATGCAGTGGATATGATCGACAGCCAAGAACCTTACAGTGAGTTTTGGACAGCTATGGCCCGGGAAGTTGATTTATGGGATAGATGTGCTTCTACTTTAGCTTTTGTGTGGGGCAGCTGCCTGCTGGCATTTATTATGGTCGCCTGGATCCTGGCCAGACAAACTTATAAAACCTATCAAAAGAGCGAGGCTCTGGAGAGTCAGCGCCAGGAAATGACCAATGCTCAGGCCCATGATTTAAAAACTCCTTTGAGTATTATTTCCGGCTACGCCCAAAATCTTCTGGAGAATGTTCATACCGAGAAAAGGGAGCACTATGCAGAGCATATTCTGACCAATATAGACCGTATGGATAAAATAATCCAGACCATGCTGAACCTATCAAAATTAGAATCTGATTCATGGCAGATCAAACTAGCGGAAGTATCCCTTAACGAGATAGGTAAGAAGATGATCAGTCGTTATCAGCCGGTTTGCGAGGAAAAATCCATCATGCCCCAGCTGGAAGGGGAGGCAGGCATCAAGGCCGATCCCACTTTAATGGAAAGAGTGATGGATAACTTTTTTGTCAATGCACTGGAACACACCCCCGATGGCGGAATCATCAGGATAAAAATAACCGAGAATAAACTGGCACTATATAATAGCGGCAGCCATATTCCACAAGAAAAGCTGCAAGAAATCTGGCAGCCTTATAAAAAAGCTGATATGTCACGCGGCGATACAAAAGGTACAGGTCTTGGCCTTTCTATTGCCCGGGGAATTCTGGAATCGCATAAATTTCCCTATGGTGCTGAAAATACGGATGATGGCGTAGTGTTTTGGTTTAAGTTTGAGTAAATTATTTCTTAAGATATGGTGATAATATAAATTTGCTGCAAGTGATCATAAACCCCCAAACCCCCGTAAACCCCT
>JAAZFJ010000010.1 GCA_012511795.1 Syntrophomonadaceae bacterium | reverse complement strand
GGAATTTACTTCGGGTTCTTTCCCGCAGCAATTTCTGTCTGCTCTAGCAGATGATGAAGAAGCCCTGCAGATGGCTTATGAGTTAATTGAAGGGGTGAGGAAATGATCATTAAGAAATACAGCTGTAAAAGGTTTGCCGGCTTAAAGGATCGATCTGTCCACTTTCAGGACGGTATAAATGTGCTGTTGGGGGAAAACGAGTCCGGCAAAAGCACACTGGTGGAAGGGATCCATTCGGTGATGTTTAAGTCAGCAAAATATGACAAAAGAGCTGCCAGCAAAGCTTTTTATGATAAATTCATGCCTTTGCCCCAAGGGGACATCATAGATGGGGAGATGGTCATAAGCAGTGAACAGGGGGATTATGTGATTTCCAAAGAATGGGGACCAAATCCTTCGATCAAGCTGACTGCACCTTCCGGGGTGATCACCAGCGAGGATAAGATCAATAAAGTTTTAAAAGACGTACTGATGTTTGGCGAAGGAACTTTCAGCAATATCCTTTTTTCTAAACAGGTGAATATTCGTGAAGCATTAAAGAATATAACCGGCAGTCCGGAAACTACCAGTGAAATCAGCACCCTTTTAAGAAAGGCAGTCATGGAACTGGACGGGGTCTCTGTTGACCGGCTGGGAACGAAAATCGATGCAGAGATCGAAAACCTGTTGAAAAGATGGGATATAGAAAGGAATTATCCGGAAAACAACAGAGGTATCAGTAATCCATATAAAACAGGGATCGGGGAAGTGGTCACACTTTTTTATAAAAAGGAAGGCCTGCGCCGGAATATGCAGGAGGCCAAAGAAAAACAAATCCATTTTGATGAGATCTGCAGCCGGTTAGTTGCCTTGGACGAAGAAATCATTGCCATCAAGCAGCAAAAAGAAAAGATGGAAGAGATCGAAAATGATGTGATCAAAAGGTCTCTTCTGGAGCCTAAGATTGCCCAATATGATAAAGACCAGCAAACTTTAATGAAAATCAACCTGGAATGGCCTCAGCATGAAATGCGGCTTACGCAGCTGAAAGAAGAACTTAAAACACTGGCTGAAGATGAAAAGAAACTGGCAGAAGAAAAACTTCAGGCAGGAAAAGTCAAAGAAAAGGAAGCACTAAAGTTAAAACTTGATAAAGTGGATGAATTAAAGCGGCGCATAGAGGAACAAGGCCAAGAGATAAAAGATATAAAAAATATTACCAAAGAACATCTGTCAGCTTTGGAAAAATACCGCCAGGGGATGCAGACTGCTGAAGCCAAAATGCAGGCTGGGGTAATGATCGGCAAGCTTGACTTTTACACAGGGAATAACCTCCTGACCATCACCAGGGACTTGGAGGAACCGGCTGTCATCAAGCCAGGGGACACCTTTAAGGCCAATGGATTTATCAAACTTGAAGGAGATATACTGTCCCTTGAAATCAAAAGCGGAGATATTGATTTTACTGAACTTAGAAAGCAGTACGAGGATCATAAAAAGAAGCTGGAATCACTGCTTGCAGAGCTTCATGTCACCAGCATCGAAGAGGCGAAGCTTAATAAAGAAAAAGCAGACCGTATCAATCAAGCTCTACTAAGTCTAAAGGAGCAAATGGACAGTCTGCTGGAATCTGAAACCTATGAAACTTTGCAGGAAAAACTAAGTGCTTACGGAGATTTAAGCAGTGTAAGAAGTCTTGCAGCAATAGAGTCTGTCGGGAAACAATTGAATGATAAAAAAACTGAGTTGCTTTCATCAAGGAAGACATTGGAGATGATCGTTAACAACTGGCGTCAGGAGTACACAGACATAAATGGACTTTTTCAAGAAATTGTAGCGATCAAACTAGCTCAGGAAAAAGACACCCAGGCGTTGAGAATACTGGAACCTCTGCCGGAAGAATACGAAAATGCCGACAAGTTCAGAAGTGAATTGATCGGTCTGCGCAAATCCTATGAAGAAACCCAAATTTCTCTGGTAAAACTAAAAGAAGATTATTACGACAGTGAGAAAAACCTGCCTGAATACTCCTATGAAGAACTGGCTGAGGAATTTCAGGCTGCTGAGAAAAAGTTTGCCCAAACCCTGGAAAAAGCAAAGAAACTGCTGAAAATAAAAGCCGCCTTTGAGTCTGCCCGCGCTAAAATAGATGAAAATTCCTTTAAACCAGTTGCCGATGCTTTTTCCAAATATGTGGTGATGCTGACCAGGGAAAGTTTCATAGCAGGCGGAATTGACAATCGTTTTGAATTACAGTTGAAAAAGAAAGATCCTGAGACTGAGATTCCAATGGATCTGCTTTCCACCGGAACCTATGATTCAGTTGCCTTGGCACTGAGACTGGCAATTCTTGAGTATATACTGGGTAATACCAAGGGATTTATGATCCTGGATGACTGCCTGGTGGATCTGGACCCTGGCCGCAAACAGATTGCAGCGGATTTGATCAAAAGCTTCGCCCAAAAACATCAGGTGATATTTACCACCTGCAGTCCGGAAACAGCTCAGTTATTGGGAGGAAATATCATTATGATGTAAATATTCTTTTCTGCAGGCTTCTACTTCGAAGGGGATCTTTATGTTTCTAATCCAACAATATAAATAATCTTTTATTAGGGACAAACAGTTATGATTAAATTAGCTAAGTACGATTGCAGTACTGCCATTGCGGATACACATAAAGTGATTCGTCATCCAGTATGTATTTGCCGTAAGGAAGGTTTCCCAAAAATGACGTGGAATTAGGATGTTTTATATGAAAATAGAGTTAAATGAAGATATAACCATTAATTTTACAGTGACTTACAGCAAAAGGAAGACCATGGCCATAAAAATCGATCCATCAGGTGAAGTATCGGTTGCAGCGCCTTACAGGACATCAAAACAGACTATTCTTAAAATGGTCAACAAAAAATCAGGCTGGCTCCTTAAGAAACTGAACGAAATAGCAGAAATCAATGAACAAATAAAGGTAAAAAAGTTTGTTGATGGTGAACAGTTTGTGTATCAGGGAGTAAATTATCCCCTGCAACTAATGATAAATGAAAAGCTCGCCAAACCAGTGGCAAGGATTTGTTTTGGCAAATTAATGGTTGATGTACCTGCTGTCGACGAAGCTGTAATAAGAAGCGCTATTGAAAACTGGTACCGCTTAATGGCAGAAGCTTATATTAAATTGCGCCTGCAGTATTTTCAGGCCTTGCTGAATGTAAAACCTAACAAGGTAACCATTAAGAATCAGAAAACCAGATGGGGAAGCTGCAGCAGTAAGGGGAATCTAAATTTCAACTGGCGGATTATCATGGCTCCGGCAAATGTGGTGGATTACCTGGTGATCCACGAACTTTGCCATATGACCCATCCCAACCATTCCAAAGCCTTTTGGGATCTGGTAGCCAAGATCATGCCTGATTACAAAGAAAGAAAGAACTGGCTTAATAAAAACGGGCCCAAGCTTAATTTTTAATGCTTTAGGAGGAGAGGTTGATGAGAAAAGTAATCATTGGTTCGGTAATAACTTTATCAGGTCTGATCATAACCATGTCTATAATTATGGCGGCTGCTTTTTATGCCCCTCACATTACGTCATGGAGCGGTTCTAAACTATGGTTTGCAATTTTCGGTGCTGAACGATATGGCAGTGAAGTAATACAAAGCTTGTTTCTTGGCACTCCATTTATAATTGGTATCATATTATTATCAATGGGATTGGTTATCTTAGTCAGGGAATATTTTCGGGAAGATTAAAAAAGAGCATTTATTATTAATTAATGAACATTCTTAAGCCGACTTTTTAAGTTAAAAAAGTCGGCTTAAATATTAATATTTTCGGTTATTCAAGAGAATAAATATTAATTATGGTAAAATTCATATTAAGGGGGTGGGAAATAATGAAAGCCTTTGAAGCAATTAATCCAGAGGGAGTCTTTTTGTATGCCGGGCAGAACTTCAGTGACGCTTCTCGCCTTTTAATAGATCATCACCTTATTGCCGCTCCCGTTTTGAATCATAATAAGAAATGCCTGGGTATCGTAAGTACAGACCTTTTGCTGGATGCTTTGCTTAAAAGCACCTCTGCTGACCAGGATATTCAGCAGATCGTGCAGGATGATTATGGTATTTTGGATGTTCATGACGAAATCATTTTTGATCCTAATAATACCCCTGCTGTAACAATCGTTTGTAAAGACGGTATCCCCATTGGAATGATTGATTATTCCTATCTGCTGGAGTTGTATTCCAGGCGTGATACAGAAACAAGAATGGAATTAAAAGCAACGGTTGATGCAGTAGATACACACATAATGTCAATTGATAATGAAGGACGAATTAGAATTATCAATAAATGGATGGCAAAAGTACTTGATTTGAATATTGAATTCGCTTTGAATACTTTTGCTGCAGAGGTTATCGATAACCCTGAAATCATTGCATTGCTGCAGAAACAAATAATTATCCACGATCAAAAAATGAACCTCAAGGGCCACAACTATATCCCGTTCGCGAAAAATATCATTACTGAAGGAGAATGCATCGGTCGGGTATTGCTTTTACGGGATGTGTCCGAAGTAGAAGTACTGGTGCGTGAATCTGTATATACCAAACGATTGAACCGGGAACTGGAAGCAATTATAGAGTCAATGTTTGACGGACTTTATGTAACCGATGGACAGGCTAACACTTTAAGGATCAATAAGGGATTTGAAAGGGTCATGGGCATCACCGC
>JAAZFJ010000148.1 GCA_012511795.1 Syntrophomonadaceae bacterium | reverse complement strand
GAACCGTCTCCTTGTACCTTGGTCCCCTTGTACCCACATGTGCCTCTTCCAGGAAGCAAAAAGAATGTCCCCCTGCTTCGCGGATTAAAGTGAAGATTGTGGCAGAAAACGGTATAATAGCAACAGGTGAGTGTTTGTTGAAGGCATGAAAAATTCAACTTAAAGGGGAGGAAAAAAAGTGAGAATAAAAAGGCTTTTAGGTATTATTTTGTGTTTGGTTTTTGTTATTTCATTATTTCCTTTCAGTGCAGCGGCAGAAGATGATGAAATGAATATCTCGGTATCTGAAGCTGTATATGAAGAACAGGGTAATGACATTGATAATGGGATTTATGACGATGTTTCTTTAGATGATAAGCACATTGATGATGAACCCGATACGCCAGCTCTAATCCCAGCCGGTGCAAATATGATGCAAATGATGGCCATAGAGGATAATGGTGAGGACCCACCAACAATGGGAGTGTCCGATTTAAAAACATCATATGAGTTTGCAAAGAGAATAGGAAATTTTGAAGTTCGTGTTCCCAAGGAAGGTGAAGAGGGGGAATCTAGCTATACATATTGCGATGTAAGTTTCATTCCAAGCATAGATGAAGGTGACACGCCCTTTTATATAGCTAATGGTCTACATGGGGAAGCAATTTTTACCATAAGAGATAGTGATGTAAATGTGAGGGCAGCTATTAACGCAGAAGATATCTTAATTGAAAAGCCTGAACTGGTTGAAGCAGGTGAACCGCGCATTACCTTTTCCGAAGAATATTACAACGATACCGGAGAAATCTTTTATTATATTATTTTTGAGGTGGATTTCTATTCCTTAAAGGTTTCTGATGAGTTAATTGGGACATTACGTACCCAGTTACAGGTATATGATTCACCTTCTATTGGCGTTGATGTTGATTATAATGGAAAAATCAACTCATACGGTAAGTATGGGGAATCATACGTTGAAGGTGATATATGGAATTCCATGGTGAAGGCAAAAATTATTCGCGATTCCGCTGAAGACGCTAAAACAGAGCCGGTGGTAGGTGTTCTTACAAATATCTATTATTATTGGGGTGAGTCTTCTTCTAATTTTAATAAGCCCTTTTGTATTTTTAAGCCCACAGCAGAATGGGTAATAACCGATACCGAAGGAATGGCCACATTTATAATAGGCGGTGGCGAGTTTCTCGTTGACCGGGTTATAGGTATTCCCGCACCGGCCCTATACGGAAAACTTTTAAACGAAAATGGGATAAATAACCTGTCGCAATACTATACCTATCCCGATTTGAAGGATTTTGAAGGTATTATTGCAGTTAAAGTTGTCAATACAGAAGGAGAACCATTAGAAGGCAGGACAGTGCAGTTTTGGGGCGGGGCAAAATACGAGGACTCAGGCGGGGAAAAAACTAATGAGGACGGTATAGCAGAGGTCAGATATCCGTCATCCACTACATCAACAGACCGGACAGAACTAACTATGACCGAGTTGCCAACATTTCAATTTAAATGGAACTTAACCCAGGTAATAGATAATCCCGCACATATAGTTGACGGTCATACAGCACCCCTCTATCTTTCTCCGGAGATTAAAGTTTCTGCAGGGTACTTAAAGAACCCATACACAGAAGTAAAAGATGTGAAACTTCAAGTATATGATGTGAATAACCCTGAAAAAACACTAATAGAAACTTCGCCCCAGGCCTTTAAAGAAAAATATGATCCCCAACGGGATATTATTGTACGAGGCTCCCATCGTGCCTATATTAAGATTAGCCCACAGGATCTGGCAGGTAAGAATTTAGGTATCAGAGCCGTAGTTCGCAATAAAGACGAAGGAGCCCGGGAGGAATATCAGATTAGAAGCTATATAGAGGATCCGGTTTCTAGTCATCAACTCTATGTTCCTAAAAAAGAATTTACTTTTGCCTTTGTTCCCCTTCGTGTGGGTGCATGGGAAAATAACTCTTCCATATCTTATGGCAGTCTAAGTGACCAAAAGGAATTCATAAGAAAGATATTCCCCGCCCCCATAAAATTTGTGGAAAAAAGTCCTGTGTTTATAGCTAAACCAAGATTTTCTACCCATAACATGTATTTAAGCAGGATATTTCGTCAGTTGGACAGAACGCAAAAGCTTTTTTCCGATAAATATGACCTTTATGTAGGCATGACACCACCTGGTTTTCTGGGAGCAGCAGGGTTGCAAGAATCGGGTATGCTGGGTATGAACTGGGGCTTTTTTGGGGCAGCACATGGCGCTATTTTGATTGAGCCTAGCAAGACACTACCACATACCACTATACATGAATTTATACATACTCTAGGTTTTTCCGATGTTTATCCATCAGGTGATAATAAAGCATTATCCGCTAACGGTCATGATGGCAGCCCTATAAATAATGTTGCAGGACATTATCCGGCTTATGAAACAATCATGTATGATGCTGCTTCCGGACCTTGGCCCACAGAGGCTGAATACAATGCCCTGTTGGATTACGCAACAAAACCGGCCTCAGGGAAAATGGGCCTGCTTAGCATGAGTCCACTTTTGGAAAATCTGAAATCAGAGGTCATTTTATTGTCGGGTCGCATTGAGGATGTCAGATCCAACCAAAGAAAAGTTGATTTTGACCCCATTGTAAAATATAACGATTATGCAGATGAAAGCAGTGATTATAATAGTAATGGTTATGTAATTCAAACCCTTGCATCTGACGACAGCATCTTATCACAATACTTCTTTTCAGATTATGAATTTGACGGCAGATATTATGCTACCTTTATAGCCAATTTACCTGCCGATAATGTGAAAGCTATTGAAATTGGAAAGCAAAGTGATGGTAGCATAAGTGAAGTATTTCAAAGATATGAATATTCCGCAAATGCCCCTGTTGCAAGCATTACCGGGCCTGGCAATACTTCTCTTTCCGAAGATTTTATGATTACCTGGAATGCCAGCGATGCCGACGGGGATGATCTGCTATCGGAGGTACAAGTTAGCTCTGATGGCGGAAATACATGGGATACCATTGCGGTGGATATTCCATATAACGCTAGTGGCATGTATTCTTATACAGTAAATGCCGGAAACTTCCCGCGAGGCGTAAATTATAAATTTAAAGTGATTGTAAATGATGGAATGCATTCAAGTGAAGCCATTTCAAATGAATATACGCTTACAGGTTATGAATCAAAGCCCATACTTGATCTTCCGGGTACAGAAGTAACTGTACGGTTAAACCCGGGGACAGAAGAAGCGGTCGCCTATTTTGAATTAGGCAACAGTGGCAAAGAAGAGCTAAAGGTGGATTTTTCACCGGAGGATGAAGCATCAACATTTGTTTCGCCTTTATTTATAAAGGAATACACCATTTATCCGAGCCAAAACCAAGTGATAGCCATGCCATTGGATTTGCCCATTGGCGAGGCGGGAAACACTTTTGAGGAAACAATTAGCTTAATATCAAATGACCCTGACCAACCAACAACGAATCTTACAATTAAAATTGAATACCTTGAAAATGCCTTAAAACCGGATTTAGCTTCATTTTCAACAACTCCGTCCGATCTTTCGAAAAAGGAGCAGGGATCAGACCTTCAAGTCAGCTTTGATGCCTATGCGGTAGCCGGACAAAGTGATTTAGATGCGACAGTTATTATAGAAGATGAAAATGGGACTGAAATTCTGAACGAAAAGATGGATGAGAATTATCATATGCCAGGCGCCTACACCTACTATTGGGAACCTGAGGATCTTGCCGTGGGTAATTACCATGTGTATATCGGGTTAAAGGACATGGAAACAGGTTACGAAAGGGATAGAACCGGATATGATCTCACATTTAATATAAGATCACCTAATGCACCACCTGTTTTCGTAGAACCAAACTCTTATGAAAACGATCTTGGCGTTGTTAACAGAGGGGAAACCATCACTATACCATATGAAGTAAGCGACCCCGATGGTGATACATTAGATATAAATGTATATAGTAATTTATTAGGGCACGGATTGCGGTTAATCAAGGATACTGCAAATTCAGGAAGTATTGAATGGACGGCTAATGTCAGTGGTACCCATTCCGTATACTTAACCGCCATGGACTCATCAGGAAATACTGCTGAGGTGATGTTTAACATTGCCGAGATAGAAGACCTGAATTTATTTACCATATCCCTTGAGGCCCATACAAGCGGAGCAGGGCAGGTTTATGGCAACGGGCTGTATAATCTTGGGGAATATGTAATAGCGGAAGCTGTGCCTGGAGAATTGTATAAATTCATTAGCTGGACAGAGGATGATGAAGTGGTCAGCACTGACCCAGTATATATGTTTAAGGCCACAAAAGACAGGAAGCTGGTGGCAAACTTTAGGGAAGTAGCGGTTTTCGACTATTACATTGAGAACAACGAAGTTATTATTACAGGTTTTGCAGATGGGGGTTTACAAGATATTATAATACCAAATGAGATTGAAGGCTATCCAGTCACAAGTATAGGGGATACGGCTTTTTATCTTAAACAAATTAAGAATGTAGATTTCCCTGACACATTGACTAATATTGGAACAAATGCTTTTCGTTCGAACGAATTAGATAAGGCAATCTTTCCCAATAATGTCCACACAATTGGTGATTATGCTTTTGGTAATAATGATGATTTAGTCGAAGTCGTAATCCCCAATCGGAATGCTGTTATAGGAGAAGGTGCTTTTATTGCATGTTCCCGTGATTTAATTATCTACGGTGTTACCGGTTCAAGTGCAAATACTTATGCTACTGCCAATAATATTACTTTCAAAGATATAAATGAATATGGCGGGGATATACCGGCGGTCAAATATGCAATAACTGTAGCAGATGTGGTAGGCGGTACAGCCATAGTGACAACGGACCCGGCTATTTTGGCCGAAGAAGGGGCCGCTGTAACAGTAAATATTGGCAGTGTTCAAAGCGGAAAGCAGTTTAAGGCCATTACCATCATTGATGGCGAAAGCAATAATGTGGCAATAACAGAGTTAACAGCGGGTGGGAAATATTCCTTCATTATGCCAGCCAAGCCTGTAACGGTAAATGTCGAATTGCAGGATGCGTCCATTGTAGTACCTGAAACTTATGCAGTTACTTTGAACGGCGCGGGCTCAGGTGCTACCGGGGCAGGCGATTATGCCGAAACTGATACCGTCACCATTAATGCCGGTAACCGTGCGGGTTATACTTTTAACGGCTGGACTTCAACAGATGTGACTTTTACTAATGCCAATGCACAAAGCACAACCTTCACCATGCCAGCCAAGAATGTAAGCGTAACAGCAAATTGGAGGATCGTCAGTGGTGGCAGTGGCGGTGGCGCTTCACGCGCACCGACCCAATACTCTGTAATAAGCAATAGCGAATCCGCTCCAAAAGCCAATGGTAAAATGAAACTTAGCAGTCAACAGGCTAAGGCCGGTGATACTGTCTTTATTACAATTGAGCCTGACCCGGGTTATGAAAACAATATACCCACTGTCCTTGACTCGAACGGAAATCCGCTTACGGTTACCAAAAACAGTGACGGCACTTACAGTTTTCAGATGCCTGCAGGCCAAGTCGGCATAGACATAGAGTACACAATAATAGATTATTTTGATGATGTGGATCAAAATGATTGGTATGATGAAGCCGCATGGTTTTGTGCGGCACACGGTTTAATGGAAGGCACAGGCGAGAGACGATTTGACGGTAATGTAGATACCACTCGGGCCATGCTCGTGGCCGTACTCTATCGGCTTTCGCAAAGTGATGATATGTCGGAGAATAATTTCGCAGATGTGGAGGAGGGTAAATGGTATACAGAAGCCATAACCTGGGCCGCTAAAAATAATATTGTATCCGGTTATGGAAATGGAAATTTCGGCCCTGAAGATATATTGACCCGAGAGCAAATGGTTGCCATTTTACACCAATACTCCAAGTTCATGGGATACGATATAAGTAAAAAAGACGACTTGGGCGCATATCATGACGCGGATAATATTGCCGACTGGGCCAAAGCCGAAATGCAATGGGCCGTAGGTAATGGCCTTATAAAAGGTTTTGGAAACAATCTAGTCTCTCCACAAACCGGTGCCAACAGGGCCCAATTTGCAGTCATCATGCAGCGGTATTACACTGACTTTGTAGAAAGGATTATTAATTAATTTGCACAAATTTAGTAGAGTTGCAGATTTGATGTATTATGCATAACTGCTGCTTTGTCTCTGGAAATACTGCGTTTATGGCTTCACCAAGCTATTTTAGTAGATTATCGAGCAAATAATAAAAATGCGTGATATTGTGGAGAAGGCTGGCTTCAGCTTATGCTAGGGCCAGCCTTCTAACCATTTCCTCAACTCCCAGGATCTTGATCACCCTTCGTAAGTTGTAAGCTAGCTGTAGAAGACGACGCCTATATGTTGACAGTGGCTAGACATATCCATAACAATAGCAGCAGCATAGAGGTAGGCAAGTTTGTTTAAGGTGATGCAGTGTAAATGTCCATTTGGTCCGTGCGCCTATTAAATATAGATGGCGCTGTTTAATCTTTTAAGGGGAAATTTTCGTTAAGAAAGCAGGATATAGCCGATATGGTCTCATCAGGTTTCTCCAGCATAAGGTGGTGGCCTGCTCCGGGTACTATTTGCAGCACCGAACCACTGATATTTTCCTGCAGGTATTGAGAACTCTTCATTGGAGTCATTTTATCCTGCTCGCCAACCAGTATTAATACGGGGACGGTTATTTTTCCCAACTGCTTGGAAACATCGTAATTGTTACAGGCGGTAAAATCCTTATTAAGCTGCTGCTGGGAAACCTGGCTCCATTTTTGCAGCTCTGCTGCCAGCAATTCGGGATTAATATTGCGACCATAAGCGATTTTCAAGAAAGCAGTATCAAAGCTGCCTTGAGCAAGTTGTTCCAGCATAGTTGGGTTTACTGGCATCTTGGCTCCTGATCCAATAAGTATAATCCCATCAACTGTTTCCGGGTAGGTAAGGGCAGCTTGCAAAGCTATGCTGCCTCCCATGGAATGGCCCACCAATATCCAGGGTCGGGGAAAGCTGTTGGCATCAAGAAATTCTTTAATAGACTGAGCATAAGCCTTGACCTCATCTGCCGGGTTGCCCGGAGATGAGCCATGCCCCATCAGGTCAACTGCAACCTGAGTGAATCCGTTAATACTTTCTTTCATCAATGCTGCCCACTTGAGGTGAGAACCTCCAGCCCCGTGAAGAAAAATCAAGCTACCCCCGGTAATGGCTGCGGGATCGTTAACGGTTTGATAAAATAAATGCTCGGCAGCTGCCATAATGTAACCTCCCTTAATAAACTAATTATT
>JAAZFJ010000147.1 GCA_012511795.1 Syntrophomonadaceae bacterium | reverse complement strand
TCCCTGATAAATAAACGATTTCAATTCACAGATTGCCGGGTATTCACGATAGTTTTCTGCATAATCCAGTCCATAGCCTACTACAAAGCGGTCCTCTATTGCATAGCCGTAAAAATCAGGTTTAATATCAGCAACCCGGCGGGAGGGTTTATCCAGCATACAGCAGATTTTAATACTCTCAGGTTCTCTTTTACGCAGTATTTCCGTTATATATTTCAAAGTCAGTCCAGTATCAATAATATCCTCCACCAGCAGAACATTTTTACCTTTGATAGAAAAATCCAGATCTTTTATAATCCTTACTTCCCCTGAAGAAACTGTTGAGGCACCATAACTGGAAACATCCATGAAGTCAATATTTAAAGGAATATCGATTTCTCTTACCAGGTCTGCCATAAATATAAAAGCACCTTTTAAAATGCCCACCAGCAAAAGGTTCTTTCCCTCATATTCCCTGGCGATTTCCTGTCCCAGCATCTGTACTTTGGATTTAATTTCTTCCGGGGTTATTAGAACATCTACTTCCTTAAGATTCAACTGCAATCCCTCCTACAAAACGATTATAGCAACTGGCAGGTTTTGTAGCAAATGTTAGTACCCAGAAAATTATTAAGGGGCCTTTTGGCCCCTTAGCTTATCAATATTATTTCTTTTTCACAGTAGTATCGGGCGGGTTAATGGGAATATCCTTATCAAAGTCAGAAAACTTAGCCTCAATTTTCAAAACAGTATTAGGTGATTGCTTATTTTCGGCAGATAGTAATGCTTTTTTCACCAGTCGGTCTTTATAATCCAACCACATTTGATATTCAAAGTTCTGCCATAATGTTTCCAGGAGTTGGTTTTCAATTGCCGGATTACACTTGACTACCAGACATTCTGTACCATCTACTTTCTCAAAACCAATTTTCTCAATTAGCGCAACCTCTTTAAAAGAGAAGTTTGATAATGGGTTTAGTTCTGAGATCAGTAATTCTTCAGAACTCTGGCTGCTGCTTTCAATAACCAGCCATTTGTCGGAAAAAGAATCGTAATTGTAGATGGTACGGTCGATATAATAAATATCTATTTCTGTGTTGACCATCTCCCCCTTTATATGGGTATTTCCGTTCTGTTTCTCCCCAACGACCTCGCTTATCACCTCCTTCCGCTGATCAACTGTGAAACCGGAAACCAGGTTATATCTGTATGAATTCAGCTCATACATATTGTTAATTGATTCAGTTAATTCCACCAGAGGTTCCAGTTGTGATTTAATATATATTTCATGTATTTTTTCAGCAGATAATATTCCTGCAGTTACAATCAAAGCTATTATTCCAAAAACTAACCATCTTTTTTTAGTAATAGCCCTCCACCTCCGTACCTGGATTTTAATTTTCGGGTAATATATTGTATTAAATCATGAATTATTATATAACTGCTTGAAGGGGAAACATAATATACCAAAATCTGTGGGTGTATACCAGATACATTTTTCTTTACTATACTTTTCTGATTTGCTATAATTCCGTTGTTATTTAATAAGTTAAGGAGGCTATTTCGGAAGTGTTTAATACCTACGAAGAAGTCATGCAGTTTTGCCGGGAAAAAGAGATTCAGATGATTGACTTTAAAATTATTGACCTGATCGGAAGATGGCGTCATTTAAGCATCCCCGCAAATCGTTTTACCCCTGAAACACTAACGTACGGCATTGGGTTCGACGGCTCCAATTACGGATTTGCTCCGGTAGAAAACAGTGATATGGTCTTTATACCTGATATTTCTACCGCAGTTTTTGAACCCTTTACCCAGGTTCATACTTTAAGTATGATAGGCGACGTTTTTGTCATTGCTCACCCTGAAAATTACCCTTTCGACCAGGATCCCCGTACCATCGCCAGAAAAGCTGAAGAATATATGAGAAATAGCGGGATTGCCGATGAAATAAAACTGGGACCCGAATATGAATTCCATGTTTTTGACCATGTAAGTTACGATATTTCACCTCAAAAAACCGGCTATTCAATAGATGCCAAGCAGGCCATCTGGAACAGCGGCAACGATGATTATCCCAATCTCGGCTACAAAATTCCTCTCAAAAGCGGTTACCATGTAGCTCCTCCCCTGGATATCCTTTATGATTTAAGATCCCGTATGTGTGTTTTAATGGAAGATAATAATATCCCGGTTAAATATCATCACCACGAAGTAGGAGGGCCGGGACAAATTGAAATCGAGGTTGAATTCGGCGGTCTTACCGAAATGGCTGACAAAACTATGCTGACCAAGTATTTAATTAAAAACCTGGCTTTTCAGGAAGGTAAGACAGCAACTTTTATGCCCAAGCCACTGTTCGGAGAAGCCGGAAATGGCATGCATGTTCATATGCATATGTTTAAAGAGGGAAAACCGATCTTTTACGATAGAAATGGCTACTCGGAGCTAAGCAATGTTGCTTTGAATTTTATCGGCGGCCTTTTGAAACATGCTCCTGCAGTACTGGCTTTTACCAACCCCAGCACCAATTCCTACAAAAGATTGATTCCGGGATATGAAGCACCGGTTAATATATGCTTTGCTACTGCCAATCGCAGTGCTGTAATAAGAATTCCTGCCTATGCCAAGAGTCCTGATAAACGACGTTTCGAATTCCGTTCCTCTGATGCCACCTGTAATCCATACCTGGCTTTTGCCGCCATTTTAATGGCCGGCCTGGATGGGATCAAAAACAATATTGACCCTGTAGCTGAAGGTTTCGGGCCCTATGATGTAAACTTATACAATCTGGCGCCTGAAGAACAAGCTAAAATCAGAAGACTTCCCCAATCACTGGGAGAAGCTCTTGCTGCTTTGGAACAGGATCACGACTTTTTATTGCAGGGTGGAGTATTTCCCAAACGATTAATTGATATATGGCTGGAAAATAAGCGCCGGGAAGTACAGCGGGTAAATGAAATTCCTCATCCTCTGGAATTTGAACTATATTATGATTTATAAAAAATTGTTGGTTTTGCAATCCTGGTGGTGGATTTTATAATAACTATTATAATGACTACCCGGTTTTCAATGCCATTGGTTAGTTTATAAACACAAAAAAATACTGCCATAAATAAACACCAAAAAACAGCCCCGAAGGGCTGTTTTTTATAATGATCGTTTTTTGTTTACATCATTCCCGGAGGCATTCCGCCGCCCATTCCTGCCATTGCTTTCATATCGTCTTCTTTGGGTGATTCTGTTACCACTGCTTCAGTGGTAAGAACCATGGCAGCGATGCTGGCAGCATTCTGAACTGCTGAACGGGTTACTTTGGCAGGATCAATGATACCTGCTTCTATCATATTTTCATATGCACCGGTAAGTGCATTGTAACCAACACCTTTACCAGCTTCTTTAACTTTCTCGACTACAACTGAACCTTCTACACCAGCATTATTGGCAATCTGACGCAATGGTTCCTCTAATGCTTTTCTTACCAGAATAACTCCAGTCTTTTCGTCTCCTTCAGCCTCAACAGAGTCCACAGCTTTCATAGCACTGATTAAAGCTACACCGCCGCCGCTGACGATTCCTTCCTCAACTGCTGCTTTGGTGGCAGCCAGAGCATCTTCCATACGATGTTTCTTCTCTTTCAGTTCCGTTTCAGTAGCTGCACCAACTTGGATTACTGCAACTCCACCGGCTAACTTGGCCATTCTTTCCTGGAGTTTTTCCCGGTCGTACTCTGAGTCGGTTTCTTCCAGCTGTCTCTTGATATTGGCAATTCTTTCTTTTACATCGTCTTCACCGCCGGCGCCGTCAATAATAATGGTTTCTTCTTTTTTAACAACCACTTGGCGGGCTTTACCCAGCATATCCAAAGTTACATTTTCCATTTTTATACCCAGGTCTTCTGATACCACCTGTCCTTTAGTAAGGATTGCGATATCTTCCAGCATAGCTTTTCTTCTTTCCCCAAAAGCGGGAGCTTTTACAGCTACACAGGTGAAAGTGCCCCTGAGTTTGTTAAGAACTAAAGTAGCCAGTGCTTCGCCTTCAATTTCTTCAGCGATCAAAAGCATCGGTTTGCCGGTTTGCACAACCTTTTCCAGAACCGGCAGCACTTCAGATATAGAAGATATTTTCTTATCATTAATCAGGATGTAAGGATCATCCAGAACTGCTTCCATTTTTTCGGTATTGGTAACCATATAGTGGGATATATAACCCCGGTCAAACATCATTCCTTCGACAACTTCCAATTGGGTTCCCAGGGATTGAGATTCTTCAACTGTAATAACACCATCTCTGCCTACTTTTTCCATTGCATCTGCAATAATTTGACCGATTTCCGGATCACTGGCAGAAATTGCAGCTACCTGGGCAATCGCTTCCTTTGATTCAACCGGGTTGCTTTCTTCTTTGATTGCTGCCACAATAGCTGTTACAGCTTTTTCAATGCCTCTTCTCATTATCATGGGATTGGCACCGGCAGCAACATTTTTCAAACCTTCTTTTATCATGGACTGGGCCAGAACAGTAGCAGTAGTAGTTCCGTCTCCAGCTACATCATTAGTTTTGGTAGCAACTTCTTTGACCAACTGGCAGCCAAGGTTTTCCCATGGATCTTCCAGGTCAATGTCTCTGGCTATTGTTACACCATCATTGGTAATAGTTGGTGAACCAAACTTTCTGTCCAAGACAACATTTCTTCCTTTAGGTCCCAAAGTAATTTTAACTGAGTTTGCTAATTTATCTACGCCTCTTTCCAAAGCGCGCCTGGCTTCTTCACCAAATTTGATTTCTTTGGATATCATCTATGTATCCTCCTTCTCATAATTTATTTTACTTGAATTTTGCCAGGATATCTCTTTCCGATAAGATCAGGTATGCTTCACCATCAATCTTAACTTCCATCCCGCCATACTTGGAATAAATAACTTTGTCTCCAACTGCAACATCCATAGGAACTCTTTCCCCTTTGTCATTAAGAGCTCCGGGGCCAACAGCCAGTACTTCACCTTCCATAGGTTTTTCCTTGGCGGTATCAGGTACATAAAGCCCGCTCTTGGTCTTTTCTTCAGTTGCTTCAACGACTTTGATAACTAATCGATCTGCTAACGGTTGGATCTTCAAAGGTATACCCCCTTTTGATTTTTTATATTTTATTTATTAGCACTCGCCAGTGATGAGTGCTAATAGCTAATAATAATATTAGGCAACATTTATCAAGTATTCAAATCAAAATACCTGGCAAATTTGCCCGTTATTTTCGATTAATAGTATGCACCTGTGATTTTCTTTTTATACCTCTTAATAACTCTCTTTTTTAAAAAACTGTTTGGTATTTTATGCCTGACCACACTCGCCAGCAGAACCGCGGATTATTTCCAGACCGTGGTCCAGAGCAGGCAGGACAGCTTCCAGGGATTCCCTCACCCCTTTTACACTGCCCGGCAAGTTAATAATAAGGCTGGATCCTCTGATTCCTGCAACTGCCCGAGAGAGCATTGCCTTAGGTGTCTTCTGCAGACCATAATAGCGGATAGCTTCCGGAATACCCGGTGCTGATTTTTCAATTACTTCCAAAGTTGCGTCCGGTGTCACATCCCGTGAAGAAAAGCCGGTTCCCCCGGAAGTTAGTATCAGATCCAGCTTAAGTTCGTCACAGAGATAGATCAATTTTTCTTTGATCAGCTGCTTTTCATCGGCGATTACTTCATAAAAATCTATCCGAAATTCCTCTCCCAGCAAAGCTTCTATCTGCGGTCCGCTTAGATCTTCTCTTTCCCCGCGGGCCCCTTTGTCACTTAAAATTAGAATTCCAGTCTTAAACATTATAATACCTCTACTGGGTCGCCCTTTTTAATCAGGCCACCTTTAAGCACTCTGCAAAACAATCCTTCATAAGGCAGAAGGGTAACACCCAAGGTTCTGGTCACTACACTGGGATGATCTTCCTTGCCGATCTGTGAAACTTGCAAAACTACATTACTGCCTATTTTCAGCCGGCCTCCCACGCCTACCGCCACTAAATCAAGCTTTTCGATCAATAGATTTTCAGCGAAACTGCCGGGTCCAACATCAAGGCTCTTTTCTTCTTTTACTTTTTGCACACTTTCGTATTTAAGACAGGTAATCTGTCTTCCCCAGTCTCCTCCATGGCCGTCATTCTCGATTCCAAAATTTTCTATTACATTGGCCTCTTCTACTTCAGTTTTGAGCTGTCCGCGCTCCGGACTGATGCATATAGAATATAATCTGCCTTTTTTCATTACTCACACCCGCTTCTTTCAATATGGCCGCTTTTACCGCCTTCTTTTTCCAGCAGCATGATTTCCCTGATAACCATCCACCGATCAACTGCTTTGGTCATATCATAAATGGTAATGGCCGCAACTGATGCAGCTGTGATAGCTTCCATTTCCACTCCTGTTTTGCCGGTTGTTTTAACTGTGGCAGTAATATTTATCCGGGAGTTGTCATCGTCGAACATAAAATTAATATCTGCTGAGGTAATCATCAGGGGATGACACATTGGTACCAGCTCGGATGTTTTTTTGGCTGCCATTATCCCTGCCACTTGTGCTGCAGATAATACGTTGCCTTTTTTGACACCTCCGGTTTTTATCAGTTCCAGCGTTGCCGGCTGCATCTGTATAATAGCCTGTGCTGTCGCAGCCCGCTCAGTATCCTCTTTGCCACTGACATCAACCATCCGGGCCTGGCCTTGTTCATTAATATGGGTAAAGTCCATCCTAACCTCCTATTTGATACATTTTACGCTGGTTTTCTTCCCCCCAGCCATCATTCATCAGATGCCTGGCCGGTTTGGCTTTTATGGTCTGCAAAATCAAACGTAAAAGTTCTTGATCGTCAGGGTTTGATAAGGCTGGCTTTAAGTCAGTTTCTTTTTTATCATAGAGACAGCCCCGCAGCATACCATCAGCCGTCATGCGAATACGGTTGCATTGGGCACAGAAGTGATTGCTCATGGGGCTTATAAAGCCTATTGAACCTTTTCCGCCTTCGGTTTTATAGTATATGGCCGGTCCATTGCCCTGTATGTTGCTGACTGCTTTTAAAGCAAAGTGTTGCTCGGCAATATCCTTTATAGCCTTCACATCCATCAAACGCCCTTTATCCCAGAAAAGTAAGTCCCCAATGGGCATAAATTCGATAAAACGGATATGCAAGGGATAATCATGGGTAAGCCGGACAAAATCAATTATTTCATCATCATTAAAGCCTCTTATTATGACTGTGTTTATCTTCACCGGATTAAGTCCCAGTTCCAATGCCTTGAATATAGCTGTTTTAACTTTCCCCAGACCGTCATGGCGGGTAATATATCTGAATTTGTCCTCATTTAAACTGTCCAGGCTGAAGTTTATGCGGTTAAGCCCGGCGGCTTTTAACTGTTTTGCCATAACGGGGAATAGGATTCCATTGGTAGTTACTGCAATATCATCAATCATAGGAATTTCAGCTATATAATTTACTAATTGGACAATATTTTTCCGAACCAGTGGCTCTCCTCCGGTTAATCTCACTTTGCGAATACCGGCCTGGGTTGCCGCTTTCACTATTCGTGCAAAATCCTCCAGTCTCAAAATATCTTCATGGCCAATTTTATCTATGCCTTCTTCCGGCATACAGTAGCGGCAGCGCAAATTGCAGCGGTCAGTTACCGAGATACGAAAATAATTTATGTTTCTGCCATAATTATCAATCATGAATACTCTCTTTTCGCATTTTTTTCACCATTTTTAGGGATTTCTTGACTTAATACTATTTAAAAACAGCCCAGTTCACAGCCAAAAATCTTGATACCTACTTCATCACATATTTCTCCCATTTGTCCTTTGGGGACCTTAAACTCTTCCATTAATTCCCGGGCCTTGGTGCAGCTTAACTTGCCATTTTGGGCAGTCTCCTGCAGTTTTTTTATAAGCTCATCCTTGTTCATTTTTAACTTTACCTCCCCCAAAAAATTAACACCCATGAAAAGAGTGTCATTTAAATAACAGTACATACTCCTTTCCATACAGGCATAAAGGTGTCCCCCTATACCCTGTTGTTCAACTGTCCATGTCTAATAATCCAATACCTTAGATCCAGATGAATCGGAGTTCAATTAATTTTTTTCATTATACATTATCAGTAAAATGTTTACAATAATCGACCGGTAAACTGCTTGCTTGCATTAACCTCCTAAGGACATATCAATGGACATATGATATTATAAATTATGAATAATATAGTACTGAATACTGTGCGGGAAACTGTGCAGGAGAGGAGAATGTTGATGTCAGTAATGACCTGGATAATAGTTGCCATAATCAGCGGCGCCATCGAAATTTTTACGGTTGGTTTCTGGTTTTTATACTTGGCAATATCTGCTCTGGTAGTGGCACTGGCTGTAAGTATAGGCTGGTTTCCTGAAATTGAGACACAACTGCTGGTTTTTGCTTTTTTGACCACTTTACTGATAATATTCACTCGTCCCCTGGTTGTTAAGTTCATAAAATCCAATGATACTGCCAGCAATGTGCAAGCTTTGCTAGGACAAAAAGGTATTAGTGTAGATAAGATAATTCCGCTTCATTATGGACAGGTTAAACTAAACGGTGAAATTTGGACAGCGGTTTCAAGTGAAGAAATTGAAGCCGGTGCCCTGGTTGAAGTACTGTCTGTAGATGGGGTAAAACTGGTAGTCAAAAAGGCTGATTAGTATTCTCAATGAGAAAGGGGTTTATTTATGTTGGGTTTTATTGTTAATGTACTGTTGGTATTGTTCGTTATAATTGTAGCATTTTCTTCCATCAAAATTATTCGCCAGGCAACAGTTGGTGTGGTGGAACGCTTGGGTAAATTTCACAAAATTGCGGAACAGGGTATAAATGTTATCATACCATTTATCGACAGTTTCCGTATGGTTATTGATTTACGCGAACAGGTAGTAGATTTTCCGCCGCAGCCGGTTATTACAAAAGATAATGTAACCATGATGATTGATACCGTAGTGTACTATCAGGTAACGGATCCCTTTAAGTTTACTTATGAAATTTCCAACGCTATCATAGCTATCGAAAATCTTTCCGCTACAACCTTAAGAAATATAGTAGGTGATTTGGAATTAGACGAAACTCTCACTTCCAGAGATCACGTTAATTCCAAACTAAGAATTATATTAGACGAAGCAACTGATAAATGGGGTATTAAAGTTAACCGGGTGGAGCTGAAAAATATTCTGCCTCCCCAGGACATCCAAACTGCAATGGAGAAACAAATGCGGGCTGAGCGTGAAAAACGTGAAGCAATTTTGCGGGCTGAAGGACAAAAAACTGCAGCTATTCTGGATGCTGAAGGTGCCAGACAGGCACAAATATTAAATGCAGAAGCGATTAAGGCCGCAGCTATCCTGGAAGCAGAAGGACAGAGGCAGGCCCAGATCCTGGAAGCTGAAGGTGAGGCGCAGGCGATCTTAAGCGTGCAGAGAGCTTTTGCTGACAGTTTAACCATGATTAAAGAGGCCCAGGCTGATGACAAAGTTCTGGCCTTAAAGTCTTTGGAAACTTTAAAAGATCTGGGTGACGGTCAGGCAACCAAATTGATTATACCCAGTGATTTAGCCGGATTAGGCGGAGTATTTGCCGCCTTAAAAGAAATGGGCAATACTGCTGATACTTCTGAAAAATCTGCTGAATAATATTTTAATCAAATAAATTTAAAAAACGGTTCTTCAGCAGATAAATTGCAAAGAACCGTTTTTTTATTTTCATGCTTACACGTTGTTTATAAATATTTCTGGCAAGTATTATAATAGAATCTCATCGAATTACTGCAACCTGCTTAGAAGTGAGCCCAGTTCACGACCAATTCGGATTTCTCCGTTACAATCCAGTCAACTGCCACATCTTTGGCGTGGGGGAATACCGTTTCTACGATTTGAAAATCATAACAGACGCCGCAAATAAAAGCACCCGGTCTCAGCAACGTCAAAAAACGGTCATAATACCCGCCGCCATAACCTAAACGATAACCTTGATAATCATAAACCAATCCCGGTAGAATAACCACATCGATCTTCTTTGGGTCAAATGCCTCTCCTTCCGGTTCGGTTATACCAAAAGGTCCTTTACGGGTTTTATCATGTTCATAAATGACAGCAGACATGATTCCTTTCCCTGCCACTCTGGGCAGTAAAACCTGCTTTCCATCCTTTTGTAACTGATTCACGAGGGGCCGCAGATCTATTTCATTTCCTATGCTTAAAAAACACATAATGTTTTCTGACTGCACAATTTCCGAAAAGCTGCACAGTTTAGTGACGATCCTGCTGCTGTATTCACTTACCATTTCACTGGAAAGACTTTCTCTGGCAGTGCGCATAGTATTTCTTAAAGACTTTCTCATATCTATTTCATTTAACATGTCTATCGTCCTGTCTCTCACTTTAATTTGAATGACCGGTATTTCTTCTTAAAAGATAAAGTATAACTGCAATAATAAAAAGCCCCGCTGTATAGACCTGTCCTAAAGTGAAAGGCCCATAAAAGATAAGGTTTTCCCGGAAAAATTCAATGATGAACCTGTAGACTGCATACCCGGCGATATAAAAAACAAATATTTCTCCGGTAAAGCGGCGCCTTGGGTAACGCCACAGGAGAAATGCAAATAATATAAAGTTGATAAAAGAACTGTATAACTGAGTGGGATGCCGGGGCAGGTCATCCAGATACGGGAAAACAACCCCCAGACTGCAGGAAGTAACTTCCCCGTAACAGCATCCGGCCAGGAAACAGCCAATCCTTACCAGGGCATAACTTAAGGCAACATAGGGCGCAAACATATCCATCAACAGCCAAAAATCAAGTTTTTTTCTGTAAACATAAATGGCAAAAGGAATAAACCCTCCCACCAAGCCGCCATACCAAATTAGACCTGCAATTCCTCCATCCTGGAGACTGAATAACATCAGCGGGTTACTTAAAAAAGCCTGCCAATCATAGACTAATACATAGGCCAGGCGTGAACCGATAATTCCGCATATGACCATTATAAGGACCATATCCAGTACCATTTCTTTGTTATATCCTTCCCGGTCAAAGAGGCGTCCTACACCGAAGATTGAGACTATTACGGCGATAGCCAGCATAAAGCCCCAAGAATTTACATTTACTGGTCCTAATTCAACTAACGTTGGATACACTTCACCACTCCTTGCTTTTTCGGTTATCCACAAGACCAACTGACAGATTTAAGGGGATTAACCATTTGTCGAAAATAACTGGGACTAATTTTAGAATATGCGAATGGCTATTTATTAATTATCAACAGACTTATGCACATTATCCACAGGCATTTTTCACAAGGACAAAAGACTGGCATAAGCATTTAAATTAAGAGGCGCAAAGTCACCCTTACTATACTGACTATAGGCAGTTCCTGCAATCATGGCCGCATTGTCAGTGCACAATTTCAGCGACGGATAATAGACTTTTAAGCCTGCAAGTTCACTTTTAAATTTCATCATTTTTCGCAATTCACTGTTAGCAGCAACCCCACCGGCCAGCAATACTGATCTGGCATTACACTCCTGTGCTGCCCGTATTGTTTTAACGGATAATATTTCCACCAGGGCAGTTTGAAATTCTGCTGCCAAATCATTGACAGAGTTATTTTCGTGGTTGTTCTTTTTCCACTGGTTCATAGCCGCAGTTTTTAAGCCGCTGAAACTGAAATCAAAATTTTTTCTGTTTAAAAAAACTCTGGGCAAAACAAATTTTCCTGCTATGCCCTCTGCGGCAGCTTTTTGAATCGCAGGTCCTCCAGGATAACCAATTCCCAAAAAACGAGCTACTTTATCAAAAGCTTCTCCCGCAGCATCATCAATGGTAGAACCCATAACTTCATAGTGCCCTGCTTCAGACATATAAAGTATGCTGGTATGCCCTCCGGAAACGATCAGGCATACAGCCGGAAATTCAATATCATCATGCTCTAAAAAATTAGCATAGATATGACCATGTAAATGATTTACTGCAATAAGAGGTTTACCCAAAGCATAAGCAAAACCTTTGGCAAATGACAAACCCACCAATAGTGCTCCTACCAGGCCCGGAGCATTGGTAACAGCAATAGCATCGATATCCTCATACTTTAAACCAGCCTCTTTAAAAGCTGCATCTACCACCAGGGTGATATTTTCAATATGTTTTCGAGATGCAATTTCCGGTACTACACCACCAAACTCTTGGTGTATGGCAATCTGTGAATTAACCACATTGGAAAGAATATGCCGCCCATTTTTTACAATGGCAGCTGCAGTTTCGTCACAGGAACTCTCTATTCCTAATATTTTAATGTCTGGCACTGTTTTCACCGACCTTATACCTAAAATAATAATTTCATCATTATCAATGCATCTTCTCCATTATCGGAATAATATTCTTTACGGACATTTGACGGCATATAACCCAGTTTTTTATAAGTTTTAAGTGCAGGATCATTGGATGGCCTCACTTCAAGCAATATTCTTACGGCCTTTTTTTCCCGGGCCTTTTTTTCCAGTTCCAGCATTATGGCACTGCCGATTCCTCTCCTGCGGAATTCGGCATTAACTGCTATATTGGTAATATGAGCCTCTTCAAAAACGATCCATATTCCTCCGTATCCTGCTATTTGCCCCCCTACGTCACATATCAGATAACAGGCAAACTGGTTTTTCATTTCCGCCAGATAAGATTCTTTGGACCAGGGCATGGAAAAGGCTTCTTTTTCGATAGCCATAATAGCTTCAATATCCTGAGGAACCATTTTTCTAATTATGAAATCGGGATTCAGCACCTTGTTTAGCATTCCTTTCCCAGTTTATACTCTGCTTCAGACAGTCTTATATAGTAAGGCCTTATGCTGTGGACATCCTCAAACTTTTCCTGTCTGATTTTTTGTCTGGCCAGAGTACCAATACTGGCAGCCCTTGGCAGCATCAGATGGCTAGGTGCTGCGGCTAATTTATCTCCAAATTTCTCTTGAAAACATTGCCTAAAAGGAAAATACCCGTCACCCAGCATAATGATTCCTTCCCTGTCTGCAGCTACCTTAAGCGCTTTATCGGCTATAACTTCCGGCGCACCTGCAGCCGGTCCCCATAATAACTCCGGCATAGCCCCCCTTACATCATAGAGAGCCGCATAAACTTCATTTTTCCGAGCGTTTAATACCGGGCAGGCCAAATAATTGCTGAAGACTACATTACAGGCAATGGCGTCCAGGGTTGATATGCTGATCAATGGTATATCGGAGCCCAGGCTTAACCCTTTGACAGTAGCCATTCCTATTCTGATGCCGGTGAATGAACCGGGGCCCGTTGTAACAGCAATGGCCGTCAAATCTTGCAAATGGCAGTTACAATCAGTGAGTATTCTATCTATTATCGGCAACAAATTTTCTGAATGAACTCTTTTGTAATTGGAAAAGTATTCTGCTATCACTTTGTCCTCATCTACTAAAGCTACTCCTGCTACCGGGGTAGTGCTGTCCACGGCTAAAATGAGCATTGTTTTTCTATCTCCTCAATTTTTTGTACAAAATATAAACCCCGGGGCATTAGCTGTACTTTCCTGCCTCGTTCATAATCATCATCAATCAGACTGATTTCAATGACCATGGCTTCCTCAGGCAGGAATTCCATACCAATTTCAGGCCATTCAATGAGAACCACCCCTTCCCCGGATAAATAATCATCCAGTCCCAGATCAGGTAAATCATGATGATCCAGTCTATAGAAATCAAAGTGGTAGATGTCAGGTTCATTAGGATATATATTCATGATCGTAAAGGTAGGGCTGGTTACTCTGCCAGCATATCCCATTCCTCTGGCAATTCCTCTTACCAATGTGGTTTTGCCTGCTCCCATTTCTCCCTGCAAATAAACCACATCACCAGCAGACAAAAACGGTGCGATTCTCTGACCTAAAAGCTGCATGGCTTCATCTGTTTCAACATAAAGTTCCATATTGTCACTCCATTACTGACTTATTTAACAGAACTGTAATACTCGTCCCTGATCAACTTGAAATCTTCCCAGGTAGGCCTCTTGTAATCAGAATTTCTTAGTAAAGCTGCCGGGTGAAATACGGCCATTATTTTAATTCCCCCGCGATGGAACCATTTGCCGCGAATTTTGGAAATCCTGGCCTGGGGGTCAATTACTACCTGACTTGCCAGGGCGCCCAGGCAAATAATCAGCTTAGGCTTTATAAGGCGGATCTGGGCCTCCAGATAGCCTTTGCAGATTTTCACTTCCTCGGCATCCGGCAGTCTGTTCTGGGGAGGACGGCATTTGACTACATTGGCTATATAAATATCTTCTCTTTTTATTTCCGCAGCCAGCAGGATCTTGTCCAGAAGCTGCCCGGCCTTGCCTACAAAGGGGCGTCCAGAAAGATCTTCATCATGTCCCGGCCCTTCTCCAATCAGCATCATCCTGCTGTTTACAGGTCCTTCGCCAAATACTACTCCATTACAGGTGCTGCGTAAACGACAAAGGGTGCAATTACCGGCGGTACTTTTCAATTGATCAAAATCTTTGATGTCCAGCCAGGCTTGTTCAGTTTTTAATCCGGGAAGAAAAGACATATATGTCCCTGTTCCCTGCTCTTCGTGATTCTCAGTGCCATAATTTATAATTGCCTGCTTTGAATCTACTTCCTTTTCCTGCTCAACAAGCGGTTGAAGGTCAGCAAACAAGTCAGGTTGTTCTGGAATCATTTTCTCCCCTCCTGCTCAATTTTAATCTTCCCTCTCCTAAATAACCAGCATAAAAACCGCTAAATTCAAGTTTAATTAAAACAACCACCTTATCAGGTGGTTATTTATCATTCATTTTATTATACCTTAGCAGACCATTATCATAAATAGCAGTACCATTTACTTTTGTTCTTCCTCCAATATCCTGTACAAATCAGTAAAACCGTTGCCGATACGCCAGAATGAAATACCTCCTAACTGATTATTTGCAGCCAGGTTATACTTGGCCTTTAAGCTGGTGTGGTTTTCCATCCATATTTGATGAAGCCTGCCGTTGCTGTCATAATAGCTAAAGAACGGACTGCAGCTCTTTTGGTCAAAGGATTCATTGAGCTGGTAAGTTTGCTTGAGTTTGGCCAGTCTTTCAGCGGTAACCGTAGAAGTTTTTATACCATTAGCCCAGTCATAGCCATAGGTAGGCATACCAAGCAAAATCTTTGCCCTGGGGATATTGGCTTTCATATAATCAACTACTTGTTCAACCCACCACAAGGGAGCAACTGGTCCCGGCGCACTGGTTTTGTAACTGTGATCATAGGCCATCACTACCAGAAAATCCACAACTTCACCTATTTTTTTGTATTCATAGGGAGTTGCCCACTTATCTGCAGCCGTGCGGGCAAATACTGCTGCTGACAATTGTTTATCAGATCCCAGGGACGTTTTTAATTCCTGCAAAAAAAGTGTAAAATATGGCCCGTCAGCGGGATCGATGAATTCAAAATCAATATCTACGCCATCATAGTTTTTCTTTTTTACTATATCGAGTATATTGCCAATCAGATTTGCCCGGTTTTTAGGACTGGAAAGCAATTGGTGCAATTGAGCCTTGTCCATCAGAACTACACTGGCATGATTTTTTATTCCTTTTTCCCGGGTATATCGCAAAATGCTATCATAATCATCCTGATATTCATAGAATAACCTTCCCTGTCCATCAGTCTCAAACCAGCGGAAGGCAATGTGGGTAAATAAATGCGAATTAGCTTTTAGTTCATCAAAACAACGATAATAATAATAGGCAAAAACGGTTTTTGGTTGTACTGCCTCTTGGCCAGGATCAATGTTCGATTTTTTAGAGAAATCAATTGCCACTTCCTGGGTGGCAGGCTTCCACTCCACCTTGGCGCCCATTGCTTCAGCAATAAAGCGGAGGGGGACATAGGTTCTGCCGGCGAAAATATAAGGGGCAGCATCCAAATATAAAACTTTTCCGTCTACCATTGCTTTATTACTGCCGAGAAACAACTCTATGTATTTGCCCTGACAATTCATTGCCACTTTTCCTAATTTGGCGTTCCAGAATATTTCACCCTTGATTGCGTCGTCTTCCACAATAAATCTGATCGGTACCATGGTGCGGTTGTTGCTGATTTGGGGAGGCGGGTCAACATTTCTGGTTTTATGATCGATTACCAAAACAGGGGCAGTAAAGCCTGAAGCTAAATATGTAAAAATAAAAACGCCTAAAATGGCTAACGATATGCTGATTATTCTTTTGTGTCGCAATTGTTTTTCTCCTTAAGCTAAACTATTTAATATGAATTCGGATAAGCATCTAAAAGTCCTTGAAGTAAATATTGGCAAAAAAATAAGGCCGCATTAAATCGGCCTTTGGCTGCTGCTGATTAATTTTGGTATTTACGGTCAGGAAACAAGGCCTGTAAATCATCCACCGGAACATGGACCATATTCTCCCCGCTCACCACTGCCAGGATGACCATCTCTTCACCAGTAAATTCTTCATTGTAAAAACCTACAACACATACTGTCATGACATTCCCATCCAGGTAGACTGTGTAGACATCACCTTTATTCACCTTTATCCCCCCATAAAATTCCATCCACTATGATATCTTGCACTTGGGAACGGAAATCAAACGGATGTCCGTCAAATATGACCAGGTCTGCTCTCTTACCAGCAGTAATCGAACCTATTTCATGATCGATCTTTAATATTTCAGCCGGATTGATGGTCAGAGCTTTTAATGCTTCCTCTTCTTCCAGCCCTTCTCTTACTGCAATAGCCGCACATTCCCGCAAATATTTTATGGGAATCACAGGATGATCAGTTATAAAACTAAATTTTACCCCATGCCTGGAGAGTTTTAACGCATTTTTAAATGATACTTCCTTCATCTCAACTTTGGCACGATTTACCAGCATAGGGCCCAACAGTACGGGCACATTTCTTTTTATCAATTCATCTGCCACTTTAAAACTTTCTGTACCATGCTGTAGGATCATATCAACGGCAAACTCATCCTTAATTCTAAGGGCGGTTAAAATGTCATCAGCCCGATGAACGTGAATCATTAAAGGCATTTCTTTTTTCAAAACCGCCCATAATGCTTTTTGCCGATAAGCTTCTTTTGCCGGTATTTCCTTCTTATCCATATTTTCACGGGCCACAAATAAGGCTTCTCGTAACAAATTTGCGCTGGCCATTCGGGTGATAGGCGTTTTTTTCTGCTGAGAATACACCCGTTTGGGGTTTTCCCCAAGAGCTGCCTTAAGCCCCCAGGGGTTTTTATAAATCATTTCACCCATCCCAGGAGCCAAATGCTTCAATAAGACTGCCTGCCCGCCTATAACATTAGCGCTGCCAGGCAAACTTACGGATCTGGTAACTCCTCCTTCCAGCGCATCGCTGAAGGCCAGATCAGCAAAATTAATACCATCCAGTGCCTGTAACTCAGGTGTTACAGGATCAGAGGTCTCATTGACATCATCGCCTTCAACCCGATAGATTTCTTCCTCCAAACCAATATGAGTATGGGCATCAATAAATCCCGGAAAGACATATTTACCTGCTGCATCAATAACCGGACAGCCTTGGGGGA
The DNA here is from genome assembly GCA_012511795.1 of Syntrophomonadaceae bacterium. GTDB lineage: Bacteria > Bacillota > Syntrophomonadia > Syntrophomonadales > Syntrophomonadaceae > UBA1368. The sequence goes on along the minus strand of JAAZFJ010000147.1, from coordinate 18,253 downwards.
TCGGTAATTCTTCACCTATTGCTTTGATTACGGACCCTTCTATGATAATTACCCCATCACTTACGATGCCTTGTTGGTCCATGGTATATATTTTTCCGCCTTTTACAGCAATCACTGCTAAATCTCTCCCTCTTTATTTTATGATTTGGCTGCTCCAGTGGTGCGATAAGCGATCATTTTGGAATAAACTTTCTGCTTATAGGCTGCAGCTTTGTCAATAAAAGCTTTAAACAACCGGGCCGAGTTTTCATCCTCCATGCATTCCGGGTGCCACTGTACCCCGACAGCAAAGGGATGATCTTTTTTTTCAATGGCCTCAATAGTGCTGTCTTCTGACTGAGCACTTACCTTTAACTGATCACCCGCCTTTTTTACCGCCTGGTGATGAAAACTGTTTACTTTGATACAACTCTTATTGAATATTTCAAAAAGGCTTGTGCCCTCTTCAATAAATATAGCATGAAAAGGGTAATTACGGGGTGCTTTTTGCTGATGGCTCATTCGGCTTCTGATGTCCTGTATCAGACTGCCTCCATCAGCTACATTAAGGACTTGACAACCTCGGCATATGCCAAGAACGGGCATGCCCAGTGAAAGGCATTTACGGGCTAAACTGATTTCAAATTGGTCTCGAAGAGGATTAATATTGCCCAGTGACCATGAAGGTAATTCATTCCAGTAAACCGGATCTATGTCACCGCCTCCTGATAACAGGATCCCATGGCAGATCCTTGTATAATCATCCAGGGAGGCTTCCTCGACCGGAACAATAATAGCCGCCCCGCCTGCATTATTGATTGCCGTAACATATGCATCCGACAAGTAATGGTAATTCTCCTCCAGTTCGTAATTACTGGTTATCCCGATAATAGGGCGCAACTTATATTCCCCCCCCTTATCTGAAACTTTAGTGTATTATATGTCAGCTTAAACTAATTTTCTTCTGGAAGTATTTATTAGATTGATCACAAAATGTAACCATAAAAAAAAAGAGCAGCTAAATAAAAGCTGCTCTTTCGTATGTTATGTATCTAACTTTCAATCAAGGCTAAACTAACCAACAAGGCATGATCTACTTTTTTCATGGTATCCTCATGTAAGACTGCGATCCTTTGTTTTAATCTGGCTTTGTCGATGGTTCTGATTTGTTCAGCCAGGACAACTGAGTCTCTTTCCAAGCCATAAGTTTCAGCCTTTAATTCAATATGAGTAGGCAGCTTGGCTTTATTGATCTGGGAAGTAATCGCCAGTACAATAGTAGTCGGACTATATTGATTGCCAATGTCATTCTGGACAACTACTACCGGTCTTATACCTCCCTGTTCAGAGCCTACCACCGGATTCAGCTGAGCAAAATAAATCTCGCCCCGTTTGATCATGTTTATTATCACTCCAACGGTTTTTCTTTTAAATGTTGCAGGTTAACTTCAACCCCGATATCTTCACAGGCCAAACTCAAATTGATTTCGGCCATTTCCAGATATCCTTTTTTCATCTGCTCTATAGTTAAAACCCTCTTCCGTTCGCGGAGATAAAACCCAATAGCTTCCCTTACTATCTGACTGCGATTCTTACATTCAAATACTGTAATATCATCAACTTCAGATAAGAGCTTTTCAGGAACCGTTATGATAATCCTTCTCGAGGCTGGCAAAGCGAGCACCTCCAAAGTAATATAAATCTGTTAATAGATATTTCTATTATAGTTATTAGTTTACCTGCTCGCAAATCCAATAATTACATGGCTTGTTATATGTAAATCCTGGGAACCCTGGAACTGACTGAACAAACAATTTCATAATTTATCGTTCCTTCTATTTGCGCCAATTCATCTGCTGTTACATGATCCTCAGGTTTACCAAAAAGGATTACCTGGTCACCTTCGCTTACTCCTTCTATCTCCGTAACATCGAACATACAATGGTCCATACATACTGTACCGATTAACGGGACACGTTTACCCCGGACAACAGCAAAGGATTTGTTAGACAACAGCCTGCTGTACCCGTCAGCATAACCAATCGGAACAGTTGCCACCAATGTCTCTTTGCTGCATTGGTAAGTGCGCCCATAGCTTACAGTTTCACCGACTGCAAGTTTTTTTAAAAAACTGATTCTGCTCTTCAATGTCATGGCCGGGATAATGTGAAGCTTATTTTTATCAACAAATTCCGAGGGATACATTCCATACATTATTATGCCGGCTCTGACCATATTAAATCGTGCGTTCTTTAAATCCATCAGTGCAGCGCTGTTTGAGCAGTGTTTTAACGGGATACATACGTTTCTGTTTTCAATTTCCCCGATCAGGCGGTTAAACAAATCAAGTTGCCTGTATGCAAAATTTTTATCCTCTGCATCAGCATCCGCAAAATGGGTAAATATTCCTTCCAGCTTTATCCCTGGTAAACCGTCTATTTTTACGATCTGCTCCAGGGTTTCAGCTCCCGGAATAAAACCTAATCTACCCATTCCCGTATCTATTTTTATGTGAACATAGGCTGATTTAGAAGACTTAATTGCCGCATCAGATAAAGCCTTGGCCATGGAAAAGTTAAAAACGGATATTCTTAAGTTCCAGTCCACTGCAATATGAGCATGTTCTTCAAGGACAGGACCCAAGATCAGTATTGGTACAGCTATGCCTGCTCTGCGAATAGCCAGTGCCTCATCCAGAGTAGCAACGCCTAAATGCTCGACCCCCTCCTGCAGGCAAGCTCTGGTGATCTCCAGAACACCATGCCCGTAAGCATCTGCCTTAACTATGGCCATTACTCCGGCAGGTGCTGCCGCTTCCCTGATTTTTTGCAGATTATAGTGTATTGCTTTTAAATCTATTTCTGCCCATGTTGGCCTTTTATTATCCATTTTTTTTAACAAGCGCTTTCAATATATCATTACGGGTAATAATGCCAATTAATTTATTATTTCTTACCACCGGTATGCGGTTAACTGCTTTGTTCTGCATAAGCTCCGCGATTTCACTTACCGGTGTGTTTTCATCAACCACTACCACCTTGGTTGTCATAGCATCTTTCACTTTGGAAGCAGTATATTTTTTCAAATTGCTGTTAAAGCGCAAAGGGTTTTCCATAAAGATAATACTGTCGAACAGGGTGATATAAAAGGGCACCTTTAGTTCACCGGCTTTGATCATTAAATCTTTTTCACTTACGATTCCCAGAATATGATCCTCTTTATCAACCACTGGAATACCACTGATTTTATTTTCTACCAGCAATTTTGTTACCACGTCTACTCTCTCCTCGGGAGTTACAGTTATTACATCAGTTGTCATTATGTCCTTGGCAAGCATCTCAACACCTCTTTCTAATCCTTTTAGTCAATATCCATTGATTTTCTTTTCTCTTCGAACCTGGCCTGAATATATGGCAGGCTTTCAATTAAATCACTGGCGATAAGCCCGGTTTCTCCTTTTACCCCTGCGGCATAATCACCACTTAAACCATGTATATATACTCCCAATGCTGCCGCTTTAGCCGGTTTTAAGCCCTGGGAAATAAGTCCGGTGATGATCCCGCATAGTACATCCCCGCTTCCGGCAGTTGCCATACCCGGATTGCCGCTAATATTTATGTATATTTCACCAGTGGGTGCAGCCACAATGGTTTTGTTCCCTTTGAGTACTATTGTGGTTCCCCATTCCTGTGCATAGTGTGCAGCATAATTTATTCTGTCCGCCTGTATTTCCTCAATTGTCCTGCCAGTCAGCCTGGCCATTTCACCGGGATGTGGAGTAAGAACAATTGGGATCTGGCGCCCTTTTAAAACAGATGGATCTGACCCAAGTGCATTTAATCCATCTGCATCAATTACTATAGGTATCCCGGCTCTTTCAAGCACAAAGTGAACAATAGCCCTCCCTTCATTATAACGGGACATACCAGGGCCTATCGCACAAACTGATGAAGTACCCAGTATATTTTCGATAGCCGGCAAAGCTTCTAAAGCTATTGCTCCCTGACCGGTTTGGCCCAACGGAAAACTCATTACTTCCAACAAGGATGAATCGAAAAGCGGAACCAGGGATTCCGGCAAAGCAGCTGTGACCAGACCTGCCCCGGAGCGTATTGCCGCTAGTGAAGCAAGTATGATTGCTCCGCTTAACCCGGTAGAGCCTCCAATTAACAAAGCGTGCCCAAAGGTTCCTTTATGAGAATCAGGATGCCGGGGCTTGATCAACTCATATGCTAAAGTGTCTGTAATCAAGCTGGTTTTAAACTTTTTTTCCTGCAAAAGAGCTGGAGGGATGGAAATATCTGCAATATTAAGCTTACCGGCATAATCCTTACCCGGCTCCAGGACCAGACCTGGCTTAGGAAGAGCAAAGGTAATAGTAGCAGCAGCATTGACAGCCTCACCTGCTACCTTGCCGCTATCCGCTTCTACTCCGGATGGGATATCAACTGCCAGGACCGGCAGTCTGCTTTTATTAACCAGTTTGATAATTTCGGTTTCAAAAGGACTTAAACTGCCTCTGAACCCGATCCCATAAATTGCATCAACCAAAAGGTCAGCGTCAAGTAATTCCAGGAGCAAGTGTTCCCGATCCTGTTCATTCATCAGCGGGCAAAGGCGTCCATTCATTTTATGCAGAATATTATAATTGATCATGCTGTCGGTGCTTAATTGATCTTCCTTACCCATCATAAATACAACCGGTTTTGCTCCTTGGTTATGTAAATGCCTTGCTGCTACCAGCCCGTCTCCGCCATTGTTCCCGCGCCCGGCCAGGATCACTATTTTTTTGCCAGCCACGTTGTTAAGCATTTTCCCCGCCATTTCAGCAGTTTTTATGCCGGCATTTTCCATCAGTACAATACTGGCTATACCATATTCTTCAGTGGCCCTGTGATCGATCTCCTGCATTTCCTTGGCTTTAATCAGTTTCATTCTCGCCCTCCTCTACAATAACTGCGGCTATAGCCTGTCTTTCAGCATGAGAAAGGCTTACTGCCATTTTATCAAAACCTTTTTCAAATCGCTCCAGTGCCTTTCCATGCAAGACTATTCGCGGCTGTCCATTTTGATCTATAACCACTTCCGTATCATGGTAGCGAATCCCGCTGATAAAAACCGGGTGAACCTTTCGCACTGCTTCTTTGGCGGCAAATCTGGCTGCTAATGAAGGATAAGGATTCTTTTTGCTGAAGCAGTAGTCAAGTTCCTGTTTTGTAAAAACCCGCTTAAGGAAACGCGGGGTCCTCTCAGCAGCTTTTTTAACCCGTTCTATATCTATTATGTCAATACCAATCAGCAATCTATCACTCTTCTCTGATTAATTCATGCCTTGCTTAATATTATATTTATTCAATATATTGTTAGGTTTCCCTTCATTACTGTTCCTTATTTTCCCGGAGTTTACTCCTTAGTGAAACAGAAAAATTAAGGTATGAAAGCTAAAGAAATCGGCAGGTTTACTTTATTTGTGAAGATACAGAAGCGGGGTAAGCTGCAACATTAATGTATAGATTAAAACACTTCGCAGCCATAAATAATCACATCATGGAGAGTATATAAGTTGTCACCGCGAAGTAAATGAAAAGGCCTGTGGCATCTACGATTGATGCAATTAGCGGATTACTGGCCACTGCCGGATCAAGGCCGAAACGGGTCAGGATAAATGGCAGAGCAACTCCGATCAGGTTGGCGACTATAATAATGATCACCATAGTAATCCCTATTATTATAGCTATTTCATAGCCGCCTTTGATGTAACCCAGAATAAACCCCGCTATACCCATAATTATACCCAGTGCCAGTCCCACCAGCATTTCTTTATTAATGGTTCTGAACCATTGATCGATTTCCACATCACCGGTTGCCAATGCACGAACCATCAGGGTAGCTGACTGGGCACCGGCATTTCCGCCAGTTCCGATCAGCAAAGGTATAAATATCGTAAGTATGATCAGACTCTCCAGAACGTCTTCAAAATACCCTATTATATTAGCCGATAAAATACTTACCAAAACCAAAATCAAAAGCCAGCTGATTCTTTTAGAAATCAATTCCCATATACCAGCTTCCCGGTAAGAACTTTTCATGGGATTGACCGCGGCAGTTCTGTAGAAGTCTTCCGTAGCTTCTTCTTCCGCAACGTCCATGATATCGTCAGCAGTAACGATTCCTAATAAAACTCCTTCCGAGTCAACCACCGGCAGGACAAAAACGTCGTATTTTTGCATAGCATGAACTGATTCTTCCCGGTCATCAAAGGCAGATAGGGCAATAAAGTTATAATCCATAAGATCAGACACTTTGGCTTCCGGTGAACTTAAAATAAAACGATGAAGGTCGAGGGCATCCAGCAGTTGCCATTTTTGATCTGTTACGTAGATAACGTTTAAGGTTTCACTATCTTTACCTTTTTGGCGAATTTGCTGTAATGCCTGTTCAACAGTCCATTCGGGTCGTACTGCAACATAATCCGGGGTCATAAGGCGCCCTACGCTTTTTTCCGGATACCCCAGCAGCAGGCGGGCTTCTTTAATATCCTGCGGGCTTAAGAGGTTAAGCAGCTTTTGGGTAACTTGTCCGGGGAGTTCTTCGAACAGCGTAGTACGGTCATCAGGACGCAAATTGCTTAACAGGTTGCGGGTTTCTTCATCAGTCAGTTCTTTAAGCAAGGCATTGCGGTGTTCATGGAACATATAAGAAAACACATCCGAAGAAATATTGCGGGGCAAAACCCTAAAGAGCAACACTCTTTCACCTTTATTCATTTCCAAAAGCAAATCAGCAATATCAGGAATGGGCATTGCTTTAAGTTCTTCTTTCAGTACCTGCCATTGCCGCTCTTCAATCAACTGTTTTACATCTATTTCCTCGCGGTCAATCATGCCCATCCTCCTTTTTGATATATTATTCTGAGCTGCGAACTTTGTTCCTTTGCATGGTAACACTTGTTTCTTGATCCATGCAATATTATTTGCTTATAAAGTTGATTTGAATTAAATTTTTCTTTTATAAACTAATTGTTTACAATGTTATCAGACGCTGCGCTTCCATTATTTTTTCAGTAATTGTAAACATATTGGTTACCGAACCGACACGCAGTTTATCACTTAAATGATAATAATCAAGACAGGTGCCGCAGGAGAGCACTTCGATCTGACGATCCTCCAGGGCTCTTATATATTCCAGGACTTCAGAGCCTTCGGTAGTCAACAATACACCGCTATTCATAAAAATGATCGTTCTGAAAGCTCCTTCCATCTGGGTAAGAGTATACATAAAGCTTTTCATCAAAATATTGCCCAGTGTATCATCCCCCTTGCCCAAAACATTACTGGTAATCAAAACTGCCATATTTGCATTGGCAGACTGGGCAATAAGCAGGTTATTCTCCAGTGCATCATCTTTTAGAATACTTATATAGAATTGCCCGCCTTTTTCATCCACACTGGACTCCAAATTCATGGAACTGGCCAGTTTCGATATATTTTCCAAAGCAGTCTGATTATCTACAATAGTTATTACTTCATCGACCTCTTTATCAATTAAGGCTTGTCTTGTTAATATAACCGGTTGAGGACAAGTTAGGCCTCTTGTATCAACTATCTTTTTCATACCGCTGCAACTCCTTTTAATTCTGATAATAAGCAATTTTAACACATTTATTAGCTGCTTTACCATGAGTGGGCAAACCCAATAAAGATTATTAATGTTTTTCTGCACACTAGGCAGGAATAAATCAAAGTAACGCGAATAATTATTGGTTAAGTGGTCAGACCACCAGATCACTGGGTAAGCAGGAAGTTGAGACTGTCAATTTAATCACGCGGTATTTCCTGGAGCACCAGGAAGTTTGCTATAAACTGCGATTTTAGGTCATTTGCCATATGGTACTAATGAAATTATTGAGAAGTACATGTAGGGTCAGATTAGAAACGAGAATCGATTTCATTATAAGTACCAGATGTATACCTCTGGTACAAAGAAAGAAATGGGGGAGTATTAAAGTGTTAGAACTTAGGATCAACGGGTTTGGCGGACAGGGCTCCGTTACTCTGGCACACTTATTAGCTCAGGCTGCACTGGAAAATGGCAAGCAGGGGCAGGCTTTACCTTTCTTCGGGGTGGAGCGCCGCGGAGCACCGGTGCGGGCAGCAGTACGTATGTCCCCCACCACCATCCATGCCCATAGTCAATGTGAACTGCCTGACTTTGTAGTAGTAATGAGCGAAAAGCTCACTGAAGCAGCAGTCAGTGAAGGCATTCATGAGAACGGTACCGTGATCATCAACGCCCCTTATGCTGCAGCCTTTGATAATTATCCAACCTGGCATGTGGATGCCGATAGTATCGCCCGGGAAGCAGGATTATTTTCCGCCGACGGACCCTTTATCAATATTCCTTTATTTGGTGCAGTATGCAGAGTCTTAAACATCCCGCAGAATATAATGGAACAAACCATCAAGAATAAATGGCCGGAGAATGGCAAGCGCAATCTGAACGCCGCCGGCAAAGCTTATCATACCGTTACGCAAAGCAATAAACAGCTTGCTGGCAGCCGGTAGCGCACCTATTTGGATTAGCGAAAGGAAGAATAAAAGATGAAATCAGTTACAAAAGCCTACCAGCCTATTTCCTGGCCCACTAAGGGAGCCGGTGGTGACACTGGTTCCTGGCGAACCCATCGTCCGGTAGTTGATTCCCATATATGCAACAAATGCCAGCTTTGCTGGGTGTATTGTCCGGAAGCAGTCATTGAACGCCATGAAATCACCATTGATTACCGCTATTGCAAAGGTTGCGGCGTTTGTGCCGTGGAATGTCCCACCGGCGCCATCAGCATGGAAAAGGAGGAGTAGCCCTATGAAAACTGCACAAGTTATTATGGATACTGGTGCCCATGCAGCTGCACTGGCCGTAAAAAGCGCTCGGGTAGACGTGGTACCCGGCTACCCTATCACACCGCAAACCAGCATTATGGAAGCAGTAGCGGCCATGGTTGAAAATGGCGAGCTGCATGCCCGCTTCATTCCGGTTGAAGGAGAACATAGCGCTATGGCTGCTGCTGTAGCCGCCTCCGCTGCCGGCGCCCGTGTTTTCACAGCTACTTCGGCCAACGGCTTATTATATATGCATGAAGTTTTACATATGGCTTCCGGGGGACGCCTGCCGGTGGTAATGTGTAACGTCAACCGTGGGATTTTTGCTCCCTGGACCCTGTGGGCCGATCATCAGGACTCTTTTGCCCAGCGGGATACCGGCTGGATCCAATATCACTGTTCTTCCAATCAGGAGGTGTACAATACCATTCTGCAAGCCTTCCGAGTAGCAGAACAAATCAATATACCTGTTATGGTTAATTTTGACGGCTTTGCGATTTCCCATTGTCTGATGCCTTTAACTCTGCCGGCACAGGAGGATATTGACCGTTTCCTTCCTCCCTACGAACCAGGGTGGAGACTGGACCCGGCGCATCCTTCTTCCTTCAGCAATGTAACCAATGCAGCGGAATATGCACCATTCCGTGAAATGCTCTCCGGTGACATCCTGGCTTCCATTTCACTGGTAAAGCAGGCGGCCCAGGAATATAAAGAGATAACCGGCATGTGGGATGGGGACACCATCGATACATACCTGCTGGAAGATGCTGAAGTAGTAGCCTTTGCTGTCAACAGTATGGCGGCAGAATTAAGACTATCCATTGATATCCTTCGCGAACAGGGCATCAAAGCCGGCTTACTCAGGCCGCGCCTTTATCTGCCTTTCCCGACAGAAGATATCATCAATGCCATACCGCAAAATGCCCAGATAATGGTCCTGGACCGCAACTATAACTTCGGCCATCCCGGCGGTATCCTGGCTTCGGAACTAAAAAGCGTGCTCTTTGGCCGGCGTAATGACCTTACCGTTAAAAACAGGGTGGTAGGCATTGGCGGTATCGATTTGACCCGGCGTTTCATGGCCGAAGAGATCCTATCCATGATGGAGGAGTAGAAAATTTTTCTTGTCTAAAAGCTTTATGCGCTGGATGCAAAGACTATCGGTACAACCTTATGCCTAAGGGGGCAACCAAAAAGTCTTTTCTAAATATATAAAAGCATAGACCATGAAAGGAATGGATGAAATATGACTACCAGTATAAAAAAGCTACCTGATTTTGAACAGGTATTAAGCGGTAATGGGGCTTGCGGAGGCTGCCCGTCCACAATGGCCCTGCGTATCGTGGGTAAGGCTTTGGGACCAAACGCCATCATGCTCTTGACCCCCTCCTGCGCTGTAGCCAGTATGGGCATGACCCCCAAACTGGCTTACAACTGGCCCTGTATTAATGTTACCTTTGCCACCGCCGGCTCTTCCGCCTCCGGTATCACCCACGCCCTTGAAATTATGAAGGAAAAGGGCCGCCTGCAGGGAGAACTGCCTACTGTATTCAGCTGGGTTGGTGATGGCGGCACCTATGACATTGGCTTTCAGGCACTTTCAGCCGCTGCCGAACGCAACGATAACATGATTCACTTTTGTTATAACAATGAAGCCTACAGCAACACCGGCGTGCAACGCAGCGGTGCCACCCCCCGGGGCAGTTTTACCACTACTACCCCTACCGGCAAGCGCCAGCCCAAAAAAAATATGACCCGGCTGATGCTGGAGCACAATATTCCCTATGTAGCTACTGCTACCGTAGCTTATCCGGGCGATTTGTATGACAAAGTTATAAAGGCCAAGAGCATCCCCGGTATGAAATACATCGAGATCCTTGCCCCTTGCTATTTGGGCTGGCAGTTTGATATGCCCGAAACCGTGAAGATGAGTCGTATGGCTGTACGCAGCGGTGCGTGGCTGTTATGGGAAGCTGAAAATGGCAGGATCAGCTTTAACAGTCCCAGTTCACTTATCATCAGCGGTAAAAGAGAAGCTGAGCCGGTAAATGAATACGTAATGCGGCAGGGACGTTTCACCCGCCTGTTTAAAAGCGCAGCAGCGGAAAGCCGCATCGCTGAAATGCAAGCAGATATCGATTGCGAGATCGCTTTCATGCGAGAACGGGCGAAAATTACAACTTAGTAATTACTCAAAGTTGATCGGTCAGAATTAAAAGTAAAATCTGCCGTTTTTGGCTAAACTGTTTTACAATTCATACTTGATTAAAGTAAAATGTGGTTGGATACTTTCTTGGAAAGCAGGAAAAAAGTCAATGAGTTTTCAACCGATCAAGCCCAAAAAAATCTATGAAGAAATCGTTGAACAGCTAAAGGAAATGATCAGTACCGGTGAGCTAAAACCTGGTGATAAACTTCCTTCGGAAAGAGAGATGTCTGATTCACTGGGTGTCAGCAGGACTTCAGTCCGGGAAGCTCTCACCGCACTGGAAGCCATAGGCATTCTGGATATCAGGCCTGGGGAAGGTACCTTTGTCAGAGAAACCAGTATGGCTGAAACCTTCTGGCCATTATTTCTGGTCCTGACCGTAGAAAGAAACCCCGGCAATCAATTGATGGAAGTGCGGCGGGTCCTTGAAACTGAAAGTGCAGCATTAGCAGCGCAAAGGGCTACTGAAGAACAACTGGTAAAAATTGCTGACATTCTGCAGCAGATGAAAAAAGCTGACACTGTACAGGAAGCTGTTTCCTTTGACTTAAAGTTTCATTATGCCATTGCCGAAGCAACTACCAATAGCATCTTGCTTAGAATTATGAATACAGTTGCTGATTTAATGCATCACACCTTTCGCCATGACCGTGAACATTTATATGCCAGCGGTAACCATGGAGCGCAGATCATCAATGAACATGAAGCTATTTTAAATGCCATCCGCAGTAAGGATTCTGAATTAGCCAGAACCAGAATGCTTGAACATATCAATAATATCGAAGCGGGTATTGCTTCTATTTTATCTGCTGTTGCAGACTGATTTCTTTACTCGATCATCCCCATGGCACGATAAGTTGCTTCATCCAATTCACCTGTAACAGGCAGACCATGCCAAACCTGAAAATATTTCACCGCCAATTCAGTCATATTGCCAAATCTCCCATCTGCGTGATCAAATTCAAAGCCAAGCTCTTTTAACCTGCTCTGTACATAGACAACCCTTTGGCCGCTGTCTTTTTTCTTTAATTTTACCGGCGTAAAATTTTGGGGAAAAATCTGTCCTTCCTCTACGATACGTACCCGCGTACCTTCTGATACAAGGGGATAAAGTTCCTCCACCTGTTTATTGAACATGCGGATGCAGCCATGGGAAGCATAACTGCCTATGGAACCGGGTTTATTGGTTCCGTGAATCCCGTATATCCCCCAGGGAACATTGAGACCCATCCAGCGGGTACCGAATCCATTCCCCCAATTAAGGGATTTATGAACAATTTTCCATTCTCCCAGGGGTGAGGGAGTCTTGCTTTTACCAACTGCAACAGGATATTCCCTTATAGGTTTATCATTTTCATAAAGAGTAAGCTTGCGTGTTGTCACATCGATTACGATCAGTAACCGGCCGGAAGGTTTTTCTCCGGCAGAAACACTCAGCGAAGGCTCCTCCAGCATTAATTTTTGCCAGGTTTCTCTGGTTACCACGGTACTGTCAGACATGCCCTGGGCATTATGAAACATTCTGACCATATTACAGGTTTCTCCGGAATATATGCCATTAACGGCAAGGTCATATCCCAATTCCCGCAAACGCGCCTGCAGCATCCACACTGCTTCGCCATGCAGTTGTGGTTCATTTAAATAGAGTACAGGAAAGTCAGTATTGTCAATAGGGTAAGCCGATAAGAACGGTTCATTTTGTTTTTCTGCGGTTGCAGCAATAGCTGCCTGATGAAAGAAAAGGAATGCTATTATAATAAAAAAAAGAATGATTTTTTTCCTCACATTTAAACCTCCTGATTTTTTATCTTTAATATGATTCCCGAAAATGAATTTAAAATAACAAAAAACCTCGGATAAATCATCACGAGATTTCTTTTATAAGTCTTAATTATCTAAAATAGCTGAAAAAGATTCAATTTAATCAAATGGAAGTTTTATTTCTTCCCTCACTGCTTTTTTTTCCTGCCGGTGAAAACCATAAGATACAGCAAAGAATACCAGTCCGGCCAATAAAATGATGGTTGCCCCGGAAGGCAGGTCAAATATATAGGACATATATAAACCGCCGCTGGTAAAAAGCATCCCTAAGATAATCGCCACAATCATCATATTTAAAAGTTTGCTGGTAAATCTACCCGCCGTAGCAGCAGGTATGGTAAGTAATGCAATCACCAGTATGATCCCTACCGCTCTGATCAAGACAACTACTGTAAGGGCAATCATAACTAATAATATTAGATTTAACAGCTTAACATTTAAGCCTGAAGCTTCTGCAAACTCTTCATCAAAAGCGACTGCTTTAAATTCCTCATAGAAGGCAAAAACCGTAATTAAAATGATAATATTTAAAATTAATAATAGCCAGATGTCACTTGTGGGCACTAACAGGATATTGCCAAACAGGTAACTCATTAAATCAGTAGTATAGCCAGGAGACAAACTGACAAATATAATTCCCAAAGCCATTCCAACAGCCCACATGACACCTATTAATGTATCACTGCGCTGGGCTGACTTATGACTGACGATCCCCATTCCTAAAGCTGCTAAAATTGTAAATCCCAGCGCCCCTATCATGGGATTGATTCCCAGAAAATAACCCAGCCCGATTCCGCCATAGGCCGTATGTGATATGCCCCCGCTTATAAAAACGATTCTTTTTATTACTACATAGGTACCGATGATCCCGCAGGATATTGAAGCCAGTGAGCCAACGATCAAAGCATTGCGGATAAATTCATAGCTTAAAATATCCATTATCCCACCACCCCGTCATGTGGTGCCAGTACCCGATGGGGAATTCCATGAGCGATGAGATGAACCGGGCAATGATATGCATGTTCTATCATTTCTTCAGTTAGTTCCTTGGCGTGCTGGTAAAACAATTGCTGATTCAAACAGGCAATAGTTTTTACATAAGCTGAAACAGCACTGATATCATGGGATACCAGGATAATTGTTATCTCCTTGTTTAGATCTTGCATTATATCGTAAAATCCTGCTTCAAATCTGCTGTCAACTGAAGCAGTTGGTTCATCCAACAGAAGAATCTTAGGTTTGGCAGCAATTGCCCTTGCCACTAATACCCGCTGTCGCTCTCCTCCGGACAACTGCCCGATCTGACGATTTTTAAGTTTTTCCATTTCCACCCGCTCTAATGCTTCAAGAGCAATGTAGTGATCTTCCTTTGAATAGCTTCGACCAATCTTTTGCCCAAGACGCCCCATCAAAACAACTTCCCATACGCTAATCGGAAAAGTTCTGTCAAACGTAGCATATTGAGGAACATAGCTTATTAAATGACGGCTCTGCCTCAGTGGCTTTCCCATAATTAAGACCGTTCCATGATCGGGATTGATTAAGCCCAGCATGGTTCTAAGCAGAGTTGTTTTTCCTCCTCCATTGGGGCCTATGATACCTAAAAAATCACGGTCAAACACGGTCAAATTAATGTTGTCTAAAACAGACATCCCATTGATGCTGACAGACAGGTCATTGATTTCGATTACTTTATTTTCAATTATATTTTCACAAGCGTACGGCAAACTAGTCCTCCTAATCATTCAAGACCTCTTTGAAAGTATAGGCAGCTTCTCGCATTCCTTCGATATAATTTCCCGGCAGGGGGTCAACAACTTTTATTTCTCCCCCCATTTGTTTAGCAATGGTTTCTGCACTGCGGGTACTGTGCTGGGGTGATACCAGCACTTCCTTTATACCTCTGGACTCCGCTTCTTCGATTATTCTAGCCATCTCACCAGCTGTTGGCTCTTTCCCATCTTTTTCAACAGCTATTTCAACCAAACCATAATCTTCCGCAAAATAACCCCAGGCCGGATGATAAACCAAAAAATGATCCCTTTGCCTGTCTGCCAGAAGTTCTTTTATTTCAATATCCAGTCTTTCCAGCTCAGAGATATAAGCATTTTTGTTTTTAAGATAAAACGTCTCATTAGCAGAATCAATCAGACTGAGCTCTTTACAGATTATTTCAGCTTGCTCCATAACTAACCTGGGTGACAGCCAGACATGCGGATCATGCTTATGTGCTTCTGTATTTTCGTCATGCTTTTCATTGAAACTTATGATACTCATGTCAGGGTTAGCTGATTTTATACGCTCCATATTGATTTCCTCGAAAGGAATGTTTCCCACTGTAATATACATATCTGCCTCACTGATTTTCTGGATCTGCCGGGGGCTCATTTCATAATCCTCCGGATTGGCTCCAGGAGGTATCAAAACAGTGACCTCCACCTTTTCGCCGCCAATACTGCCTACAAAATCAGCCTGGGGCAAAATACTTACCAAAACCTTCACCGGTTTGACCGTGTTCACTTCCACTCCGTTTTTTTCCGCTGTAGTGCTGCATCCAGTCAGGGCTGATGTCATAATGAAAACTAACAACCATGAAATGACCTTACTTCGCATTGTTCTCTCCCTCGGTATTTCTAATATTTGTATTATAACCTATTCGATTACTTGCGAAACAATTGTTTTTACTCAGCTCCTGGTATTAATTATTGATCCTGCTATCAAATTCCTCAATTTGAGTAATAGGCTTTTGGCAGGCATAGTTCTCACATATATAGGCAGTGGTCTTGTTCTCAACCATTGACATATCCTTCAGATAAGGAGCTAATTCTATAATTGATTCACCATCATCTCCCGGTTTAAAAACAGTGATGGTATCCGGCATATATTTTTCTCTGACCACCTTTAGCATATGGGCAGTCTCTTCTTCATTCATCTCACCTGTAATCACTATTTCCCTGGTGGGTTTTAAGGCAAACATAGCTGCAGACAAAAAGAATGCGTGAGCGGTGGGCTGTGCATTAATTCTTTCTCCAAATACTTGCAGCTGCTCATGTGCTATCTCTTCCAATCTGCTATCCCCGGTTAATTTGCTCAAACGCAGAAAGTTCAGCGTTGCCACTGAATTAGCAGATGGCATGGCACCATCATAGGCCTCTTTCGGGCGGGTCAAAAGTTCCTCGCCATCTTTGCCGTAAAAGAATAGACCGCCATTTTCCTGGTCCCAGCAGTATTTCAGCATCTCATCATTGAACTCTATTGCAGTCTTTAAGAAATTGCTGTCATAAGTTGCTTCATATAACTCAATTAATGCCCATATGAAATAACTATAATCGGCAGCATAAGCCGGGTATAGTGCCTCTCCCTGCCGGTAACGGGCCAGCAGTCTTCCATCCGGACGGCGCATTTTGGTCATAATAAAATCCAAGGCCTTCATAGCAGCATCAAGATAGCGAGGATTTTGCAGCACAGCATAAGCTTTAGCCAAAGCTGCTATCATCAAAGCATTCCAGCCACTAAGTATTTTGTCATCTTTGTAAGGATGTATTCTGACTTCCCGGTAGGAAAAAAGCTTCTTCCTGGATTCTTCAATATCGGCCCGAGTATTTTCATCAGCTTGTGACTTTATAAGATTAGGAATATTTTTACCCTCAAAATTTCCCCGGTCAGTTATATCATAAATTTCACAGAACCGGTTACCACTTTCCTGCCCTAAGGCCGATAAAATTTCTTCTTTCTCCCATACATAAAACTTTCCTTCTTCACCTTCAGAATCAGCATCTTCTGCCGAATAAAACCCGCCCTCAGCAGAAGTCATATCGCGCAGAATATAATCTAATACTTCTGCAGCTACCCGGGCAAATCGGTTTCGCTGACCTATCTGAAAAGTTTCCAGATAAGCAATGACTAAGAGAGCATTATCATAGAGCATCTTTTCGAAGTGTGGAACCAGCCATACTCTGTCTGTCGAATAGCGGGCAAAGCCAAATCCGATATGATCATACATTCCCCCCTGATACATCTTTTCCAGGGTCTGTTCCACCATATGAAGAGCCTTCTTGTCTCCAGTCAGGTGATAATAGCGCAGCAAAAACATCAGATTATGGGGCGAAGGAAACTTTGGTTCCCGACCAAATCCCCCGTATTTCTCATCAAAAGTCTGGTAAAAGTTTTTATAAGCCTTTTCAAAAATTTTCGGGTTGACCGCTTGCCTTTCACTTTTATCTGCCTCTTTAAGCCACTCAGTTACTTTTTCACCGGAAGTCTCCAGCGCTTCACGGTTCTCTGTCCATAAACCAGCAATGCGCGGCAAGAGTTCCAGTATTCCGTTCATACCGCCCCGGCTTGTTTTGGGAATGTAGGTAGCAGCAAAGAAAGGCTTTTTTTCAGGAGTCATGACGATGGTCAAAGGCCAGCCCCCATGACCGGTCATCCCCCGGCAGACAGTCATATAAATGTGATCGATATCCGGCCTTTCCTCCCGATCAACTTTTATAGAAACAAAATTCTGATTTAATAATCCGGCCACTTCCTCATCTTCAAAGGATTCTCTTTCCATTACATGGCACCAATGACAGGTTGAATATCCTATAGAAAGAAATATAGGCTTATCCTCTTCTTGCGCTTTGGCAAAGGCTTCTTCATTCCAGGGATACCAGTTTACAGGATTGTGGGCGTGCTGCAAGAGGTAGGGGGATTTTTCGTTTACCAGGTTATTAGATTCTTTTTCCTTAGAATTTGTCATTTTTTCATCTACTTTCATCAGTATAATGAATTAGTATTTCCCCGCCAAAAATAAAGGATACTACTTGCTATTTTAAATAGTATCCTTTATTTTACTTGAGTGTTATTTTAATTTTCATTGCATAATTAAAAGTTTTACAAATATACCAACAGCTCATTCATAAATTCCTGCTCCATCTGAACAAATTTTATTGCCAAGTTCATACCTTCATCAGAAGCCGACTCATATTTATTGATATATGTTGTTATAAAATGTGCGATCGGATTTTTGTCCGGCTGCCTTAGGCGCTTTTGATCACTTGCAGCAGATTTATATTATCACCATATTTCAAGAAATAATTTACTCAAAATTAAACCAAAACGTCACACCATCAACAGTATTTTCAGCACCATAGGAAAATTTATGCGATTCCAGAATCCCCCGTGCAATAGAAAGGCCAAGACCTGTACCTTTTGTATCGCCTCGTGACATATCAACTTTTTTGTAGGGCTGCCAGATTTCTTGCAGCTTTTCTTGTGGAATATGGCTGCCGCTATTATATAGTGCCAGTTTATCCTCGTCTATTTTTATCCTGATGGTTCCTCCAACAGGGGTATGATCCAGGGCATTGACAAAAAAGTTATC
>JAAZFJ010000146.1 GCA_012511795.1 Syntrophomonadaceae bacterium | reverse complement strand
CTTGATGGCCAGTTATGAATACTTTGGCCTGTCCGGGCAGGGAAAGTGGACGGACTCCCTGCCGAAAGTCGTCCATCTCCAGGCAGATCAAGAAACCTACGTTACCCTGAACCTGACCCGGCCTCAGATTAACGGCCAGTTGCTGAAGCCGGACGGCTCTCCTTATACCGCCGTCTATGATGCTGTCATCTCGATTTCCCTGACCGATGAAACCGGGAATGGCTACTGGACTGCACAGGTGCAGCCGGACGGAACCTTTATCCTGGGAGGCATACCCACCGGTCGCTACCAATTGACGACTGAAATCATTTATCATTCTACCTATACGGATGCCCAATCGTTCTATGTCGATGTGGTGGAAGGAGCAGCGCAAAACATCCAGGTTCAGTTGACCACCCCGCAAATTCGGGGCAAGGTTTTCAACGCGGATGGGACAACGCCGGACAGCACCGAGCAGTTAGTCCAGGTATATTTATCCAGCCAGGATAATCAATTCTACCAAATGGTCAGCCTGCAGGACGACGGCACATTTCTCATCGGCGGCCTGTCCGAGGGCACTTATTATCTGAAGGCAACCACCACCGACAATTGGGCAATGACCAATTCCCTGCCGGTAACAGTAACCGTCGAGGCAGGGCAGATCAAAGAACCGCAAATCTTTCTTACCCGTCCGCGGGTGCAGGGCAAGGTCCTGACCCCGGCGGGAGATCCGCTGATTCCAATGGGCTATACGCCAGGCAGTTTTGGCAATCGTATGACGGATGTCATTCTCCAGGCAGGAGAACAGTCCCAGGATAGGAGCGATTTGGCTGAGGACGGTGTGTTCCGCATGGGCGCCGTTCCGGCAGCAGGCGGCGAATACACTTTGCAGGCCTCACCCAATGAGATGATGGGACAACCATGGGCGCCTTCAGAACCCATCACAGTAACCCTGGGGACAGAGGTGGTCAGCCAGGATATCCAATTGACGATGGATACCGAGGATCCGCAGCTCGACCAGGCCAACGGCTATTTCAAGCACATTTATCTCACCTGCCAGGAATACATGGACCCCTTGCAAGTGCCGGCGGCCGCTGATTTTACGGTCATGGTCAATCAACAGGCGGCTGTCGTTGACAGCGTACAAGTGGTCTATAAACATGTTATTCTGCAATTACAGCAGGCATTAAACAGCACCGATCAGGTGAGCGTTACTTACACCCCAGGCGCCAAGCCTGTCCAGGACCTGGCAGGAAATCCGGCCCCGGCCCTGTCGGCGCAAACCGTCACTATGGCGGGAACCGAGCAAGGAAGCAGCGGCCTGACGGCAGAATTCACCTGGGATAACACCACTGCCGATGCCAAACTAATTGCCCCCGGCGCCCAGCTGCTAATCAAGGCAGTGGGGCAGAGCGGTGGGACCGCCAGCGCTGTATTGCAGTATAAAACGCTTTTGGATGAACAGGGTCAGCCCTTGGCTACGCCGCGTAAGGCTCAAACCACCGTCACCTTAACCGAAATTACCGCCAGTCCCGGCCAATATCAGGGAAGTTTTCCCGTAGCCGGGGGAATCAGTCAGTTACTCTCTTTGCAGGTTAGCTTGAACACCGGTACAGGCGATCCGCAAACCTGGCAGGCAACCGACTGGCCGCTGGACGTAGCCGGAGCGCTCACCATTTCCTGCACCGCCGAACCAAGCGACTTGTTAAACGGAGCGCGGCTGGTGGTATGGAGCAACAGCCAGTTGTACAGTCAATCCCAAACCCTGACAGGCGCTGGAGAGATTACTCTGTATGTAAAACCAGCTACGGATTATCAGGCGCGTTTGTTGAGCAGTGACAACCGAGTGCTGGCAAGCCGAGAGCAGATTACGGCACAAGGGGGCATGACCCTTCCAATAAACATGCAAGCCATATCACTCAATACCCTGAGTATCAAGGTGTTGGAACAAACCACTGGCATCCCGGTGAAAGACATGATCCTCTCCCTGGTCGGGCCCAACAACCGCATCCTGGGCAATCTGAAGACCGACGCTGACGGCTGGACGCCGTGGCTGTCCGGTGCCGGTGATTACAACCTGCAAGCCGGGGACAATATCAAAATCAAGGTCAATCTTGCCCAGCGCATGTACAACCCGGTAGCCGACAAGACTTTTGAAATGGTCAGCGGCCAAAACGAAGTCATCATCAGACTGGAACCAATCGTGCGGGGAATCGTACAAGGCAAGGTGCTGAGCCCCATTGGCACGGGCTTGGCCGGCGTTACCATCAATGCCTCCCAGGTCCTGCAGGGCAAAACCTATACCAATAGGTCCCAAAGCGGAGCTGACGGCAGCTATAGTCTGGAACTGTACATCGGTGCAGCCCTGCTGCAGGCCCAAGATCCCACCTATAAATACGTCCAACCGGAGGCGATTTCCTGCGAGGTCAAGGCCGAGAACAATGCCTGCAACCTGAATATGGAGCGAAGCGGTCGGGGTACGATTGCCATGAAGCTATTCACCAAACATCTGAGCGGAGACTGGCAGGAAGTGCAGTTGAACGCCATGAGCGCGGAACTGTATCAAATCAAGGTTGACGGCATCCAGGTAAACTTCTGGCCGGCCGTTGTCTATGGCCAACCCAATGATCAGGTGAAAATCAGTGTGGACGGCACCGATTACAATCTGCCGGCCCAGGAGCAAACCGTCACTCTCGACCAGGATTCCTGCGCCAGCGTTGAGTTCCGCCTGGAAGAGAAGGGCGGCCGGGTGCAGGGGGTTCTGACCGATAAAAACGATCAACCGCTGAATTATTACTGCCAGTGGGAACTGCTGGCCAAGGGTGCCGATGGCGGTTATACCTTTAAAAAATATGTCTACAGTAACGGCGGCCTGGATTGTAATATTCCCGATGTCGGCGAATACCGGGTCCGTCTGGTGGAAGCTATGGGTTACGGACCCGCTTATGTGCAGAAGGATTTTACCATTACGGCAGGCGTCAGGGATTTAGGCAATCTGCAGCTGATGGATCCAGGAGTGTTCTCCGGTCAGCCCGGCAATGCCCTGCAAAGCACGCCGTCGGAGGTAACCCCCGGTACATCCTATTGGTTGTCTGCCACCTACAAGAACAGCAGCAACACAACCGTCCAGGCGGTTCAAATAACCCTGGAGATTCCGGCGGGAACCGAATGTCTGCCCGCCTATACCAAAATCAACAATCAGCCGGTCAACACAGCGACCATGATTCTCAACAACAACCGCCTGACCATCCCGCTGGGTGATATTGCCGCCGGCCAGGCCGGTGAAGCCAGCTGCTATCTGCGCGTTTTGCCGGATTGCCAGGCTGATACCCTGGGTGCGGCTGCTCAGATCAGCTATAAAATAGACAGCCAGATGTTCAATGAAGCTCTGGGATCGGCCATGGTGCGCAATATCCGCCTGTCTTTGCAGGCCCCCGAAAGGATCAACAGCCGCCAGGTCTATCTGTCCGGACGGATACCGCCCGGGCAATTGGTAGAGGTCTTTGCCGGCCAGGAACTGCTGGGTTCCGCTCAGCCCGCACCAGGCGGCAGTTACTGGGAAATGAATGTTGCCTTGCCGGATAAAGGCAACCCCTTCCTTTATCTGCTGCATGCCCGCTCTTTGGACAGCCAGGGCAATGAACTGAGTCGAACCGCTGACGTAGCTGTGATTTATGATATTAATCAGCCCCAACTGCTGGAGATGACAGTGCAACAAGGCAGCAATAGCATCACCGCAGATTGCTCGCAGGGAGTCGCCCGTTTCCCCTTTAGTATCAACCCCAGTTATCCCATTGAAGTGTTGCTCAAATTCAATCATCCTGATCAGGTCGAAAATGTTCAGATCTACCTGGAAGGACAAAAAGGATTGGCTGCCAATGCAGTGCGCGGGGCCTATGACCTCTATCAGGCCAGTGTAGTTTCGGCAGGCAAGGCGCTGGGAGCCTTTTATGTGAACTATGACATAAAAAGCACCGCCCCCGCCGTCAGTTGGGAGCCTGTGCTGACCACCCCAACCGAGGAAGAATTACTCATATCCTTACCCCCCGGAATGCAGGACTTCGTCCTGGAAGGCGAGGTTGAGGTTACACCGCTTAACAATGAAAATACAGAATATCTGGGCAAGGCCTTGTTCCGACTTCCCAACCGCAACAACCTGAAGGTGGAAGTGCAAATCAAGATCAAGCTCAACACCGACTTTCAACCCAGTCAAGAACAGATCGCCGCGGCCGGCACTGGCAAGGTCTACGGATTTGGACTTAGCTGGACCGAGTCGCCCGAGGCCAAGCGGGTGGTTTGCAACATGAGCGGGTACCTGCCGCAGGATTTATTTGTGGATGCCAGCATCAATACGCAAGGATTCCAAGCCCAGGACGTCGGATGGATTACTTATTCCCAATTCGTGGCCCAGACCACCTACGACGGTTATTCCACCGTCTCCGAGTTAAACGATACGGTGGCCGGAGCCAAAGGCTACGCCGATAAAATAAGCGATGTCATGGGCAGCATGGATGACATCATGGAATGCCCGGATATGGCCGCCGATATCGCGCCGCAGATGGGAAAAGCCCTAGCCGCCACAGTAATCGGTGAAGTTGGCAAACAGGCCCTCAACATCGGCGGAAAGTTTATGCGAGCCGCCTTGACACCAGCCGGCTCGCTGGTGTTCAGCGGTGTGTCTGCGGCTGCCGGCAAAGCTATCGATACAATGGTCGATAATCAGATCAAAGCCATTCCGAAAGCCAAATGCAAAAAAGAAAAAGAAAAGGAAAAAGAAAAGAAGAATAAAGGCAAAGGCAAGAAAACTGCCAATCCGGCCTGGATTTATGATCCCAGCGGCATCATCTACGAAACCGTTCCCGACAACCCGCTCTCCGGGGTGACCGTCAGCGTGTTTTACCAGGACGAAACGCAGAACTGGCAGCTCTGGGATGCCGACTGGTATGGCCAGATCAATCCTCAGTTAACTATAAACGACGGCAGATATGGCTGGGATGTACCAGCCGGGAAATGGCAGGTCATTGCCCAGAAAGAAGGCTATGAAAACGGGCGCAGTGCCGAAATGGACGTGCCGCCGCCCCACTTTGATGTTAATATCCCCATGGTTTCAAGGGTTGCGCCAGCGGTGAGCCGGGTAACCCCCTTGTTAAGTGATTCCCTGCAATGTCTGGAGATCGTTTTTGACCGCTATGTTCTGACCGACGGACTAGACGCTGCCATCATCGTCAAAGACAAGAACAGCTGCACCGTTCTGAACGGAACGGTGACACCGCTTAATGCGGTCACCCTGACCGGCAGTGAGGGTGGAATGGCCGGTGCCCAAGCCGCTAAAACGCTGCGCTACAACCTGGACCAAACCCCGGCCGATGGCACGGTGGTGATCGTCGAAATCAAAAGCACGGCACAAAGTTATGCCGGTACCCTGCTGGGAACAGATTACCAGACCGAGGTGACCCTGGGACAGGATACGACCGGACCCGTCATCAGTGATTACAATCCCCAGTCCAACGCCAGCACCAGTCTGGTCCTGCCCGGTATCAGTGCTAAACTAAGCGACGCTGGCAGCGGCATAAATGAGAGCAGAATACAAATAAAAGTTGATGATATCGTCCAGACTGCCAACTATGATGCCGCCAGCGGCGTAGCCCAGGCACAGATCGGACAGGTGCTGTCCGATGGCGCTCATGACGTCAGTGTCACAGTCAGCGACCTAGTCGGTAATCAGAGCCAGACCTCCTGGAGCTTTACGGTGGATACCCGGCCGCCTGTTTTAAGCATTCAAGTTCCGAGCGGAAGCATTACCGGGTCCGGACCGGTGACGATGAGTGTCAGCAGTGACGAGGACCTGAGCGCCGCGCCGGTGCTGAGCCTGCTCCTGCCGGATGGTTCAGCTCTCGATCTGACGCCTAGTGTAACTACACCTAGCCGGGAGTGGAGTGCCAGTTATCAACTGAGCGAAATATCTCCGCCCGGGAACTATAGTTTGTATGTGACCGGCAGTGACCAGCTGGAAAACCAGATCACTACCAGCCAGACCTTCCAGGTGCTGTCCAGCATTCCGGTGATCACTTTGAACGGGGAAGCCGTCGTCAGAATCGTTGCTGGCACTTCCTATAGCGATCCCGGGGCGACCGCTGTCTATATGGGGAATAACGTGAGCAGAGATGATATCATCGTCAACAATCCGGTGGATGCAAATCTGCCGGGAAGGTACGATATCACCTATAATGTTAGCTGTGATAGTCATGCGGCGCAGCCAGTCACTCGCACCGTACTGGTCGTACCCCCCGCGCCGATTATCGCCATTATCACTGACACGAGCACCATCGCAGTCAGCGGCATGTCCGGTGCTACCGTCATCCTCTACGACCAGGACAATCAAATCGCGGCAACGCAAGTCCTGCAGACAGGGGAGACCTCCTGTACATTTACCAACCTGGGCGCGAATCAATACTTGGCTGTGCAGCGCCTCAATGGCCAGGACAGCGCAGAATCCAATCAGGTAACCATCGCCTCGGCGGCGGCGGAAGGCTGTTTCATCGCCACCGCCGCCTTTGGTTCCAAGTTCACCTGGCCGGTGAGCCTGCTACGGCATTTCCGTGACCAGTTCCTCCTGACCAATGTTCCTGGGGCCGCATTTGTTGATTTCTATTATCGGCATTCGCCGCCCATTGCCCAAGTGATCGCCGACAGCGCAGGCTTGAAGTTGTTGGTCCGAATACTGTTGCTGCCCTTGATCATTACGGCCTATATGTTGATGCATCCCTTCTGGCTCCTGCTGATGGTGGCCAGCTGTATAGCCCTGCTGTATCGTCGCCGCAACCGTCAAGCCAAAGCCTAAAAAGCCTAAAGCGGCCGCGCAAGTCGGGGACGGTTCTTTTGCCTCTAAAGGGGGCACGCCAACCCCGTCCCCGACTTGCGTTTAGCTTTATTAAATCAGTTCTGCCTTATGTAACATCCGCATGACGATCACCACGGCCTCGGCTCGGGTTATGTCGCAGTCCGGTTCGGCCATTCCCTGGTTGCCCACCATCAACTGGTGCTTCATGCAATAATAACTTAGTGCCTGGCACCAGAAATATGTGGAATTTTGTAGAAACATTATAAGGACGATTAAAATATCGTTTTATGAAATCGCTACCAACGGAAACACCGTCTATGCCCTTTGGACCGAGGATTGTATTAGTTACTTAAACGACTTGGAGCCCGATGACGAGGGAACCGAAAATCCAGCCAATATCAGCATGGAAAGGCATATTTTTGCCGCTGGTCAGATATGCGAAGGGGAGAAAAAATTCCCGTGGTCTAAACCAATTCAAGTAACTTTGGATGCTGGTGAAAATTATAGCCAGTTATCCTTTGTGGTGCCGGCGGATAACCAGTTCCTGGCAGCCTATGCACGATCCCGCAAGACCTATGATGAAGCAGCGGGACACTTTACTGATAATGAGGCTATTCGAACCCTGGCCGTCAATGAGTTTACCATCACCAATGATTTGGAGTTGGGTGAGATCGAAAAGAGCACAGACTATCCCCTGGCGGGGGCAACCGTTGATGCCACTGCATTGTATGAGATCGAATGGGTTCCCCAAACCGGCAGCGAGAACCCAGCTTACCTTTTGGGCGGAGACAGCATCCCCCTGCGGGCAAGCTTTGTCATGTCGGAAACGCTTGATGGCGTTGAGCAAATGGTCATTGGCTTTAACGTGAAGAACGAAGCGGATGAACAGTTGGCTACCATAGAAAAGGTAATCCAGATCGCACCGGATATGCAGCTGAAAGTCAAGGAATGCGAATTGACCTCTACGGATAGCGCGACGGTAAACCTCTATGCTGAAAATAATGGTAACCATGCTCAAAGGCTATACGGATTATGCACATTTGCCTTTAGCCAATGAGACAGCCGCAGCGTTTAACGACCAGGACGCACTCAGCGATTGGTCAGTATCCGCAGTAAATGCTATGAAAGCAGCAGACATCAACTCCAAAACACAACTGGACTCAGATATTGTATTATCCTGGAATTTAAACCTAAGTTTTACGGTATGAACGGGGGATGCTTTTCACACGGTCTGACGTCCCCTTGCTTCGTAAGAATATGATAAACAGCACTATTACCATCAGAATTGGGTGATATATCATGTTGCATAGCAGTTGGTTACATTGTCCACGTATCCCGCGAGCCCTCCCAGGTGGACGTAAGAACCGGTGCTGGTACTTACCACATTTCCTATGGCATAGCAGCCTGTTAGATTGCACGCGCTTCCTGCGAGACCTCCAACATCCGAACCATAACCACCTGTCGCACTACCTGTAGCATGGCAGTCTATTAAGTCGCTTGCACATCCTACCAGGCCGCCAATACAGCTGTTTATCGTCCCTAACACCTCGCCGGTTGCATAGCAGTCTGTCACCACCAGGTCGGGGTTCCCATCGCTGTCCGTGGTAACAGCATATCCGACCAAGCCTCCCACAAAAGATGCATCGTCAGTACCCTCTGTGTTGGTGTCACCGCCTGTTACCCTGACGCTGGCATGGCATCCGGTCACAAAGCCATTGGTCAACGATCCTACCAAACCACCAACTACAGAAGCTGCCCCGCCCGTCACTTCACCTGTAGCATAGCAGTTCTTGATCAGTACGGTATCGGAGTAGGAGTAACCATAATCGTAAGAACCAACAACTGATTCAGCGTTTCCAATCAGCCCGCCTACGTGGGCAGGACCCTTATCGCTCTGAACATTGCCGGTACTATGATAACAGCCCGAGATGGTGCTGTTATTAACGGCACCGGCAAATCCACCTGCGTACTGGGTCACATAGGTGGGATCTGCTCTGGTCTCAACCGTCACCGCACACCATGACCAGCTGTCCTCAGCCGTACAAGAATCCAACCGTCCCGCCAAACCGCCTGCCACTGCAACATCACCGCAAGTAACAGTACCTGTGGATGAACATTTCGTTATGGTAGTATCATAAGCATATCCGATCAAGATTCCTGCTGTAGACAAAGATGAGTCTTGTGAATATTAGACTGCTGCATTAGTAATACATGTATTCTTGATCTCGGCCTTTTTCGCATACCCAAACAACCCAACATAATAATGATTTGACTCCGGGTTCCCGGAATCCCCGATCTTCAGATGGGATATAGGTATCGTGTTTCCGTCAAAAGTTCCTGAAAAGCTACGATCAACGCCGGCTCCGAATGTGGTGTATCCAATCGGTTTCCAGTAATGAGCTGACAGGTCAATGGAAGAAAGACGGTCTGAAATCTCAATCGTATAGCCAGCAAAGTCAATCCCAGCATTTACCTGCTTCGCAACCCACGCAAGCTGGGCTGCGCTTGTAATGGTATACGTTGTACCAGATAGTGTCGGTTTGGAAGCATAGTCGGTCCAGTAAATGCCTGACGATTGGGCAAACACCAAAGCCGGTCCGCTGATAATCGATAATAATAACGAAACTATCGAAATCATAATTATCGATAAGATCCTATTTTTCTTTCTGGAGGTAGAAAAGGTAGTCCCTGTTTCTCTCCTGTATTTCCTATAGCTTCTTAATGCGGCAGACTTCATTAGCAATGCTCCTTTCAGTTCCTGTACACTCTGCAAAAGTACTCTTTTCCCGTAAAAATAAATACAATTATAGTTTACTACCAAAATGGAAATTTTTGTTATTTTTTTGGGGGTGCCCGTCACCAACTTATCATTATCTGCCCCTATAAAACTCACGTGATTTATGCATACGGAAGATCGAAGGTAACCGTATAGGTGACTACCCTTTGATCCTCTCTTGCCAGTAAGATTTTACATTTCAGGTCGAAATCTCATACATCTCAGGCAATCACAAACTCTCTGCGACAATTTCTATCTATTATAAAAAAAGAATTGCCCTAAGGAGCAAGATGCGAAATCCATTCTCTCCCGCAGACTGGATATCTACCATCAGTCAGTAATGCTTTACAACCAGACTCTGCTGAAGCGGTGGAATCGTATTCCCGGATTTCTGTTGGGCTTTCGGCAAATAAAGGAGGGGGAAAACATATAATTTATTTTTGCAAAGCATGGGGGCGAACTTGTCGCACTGCATCAAGAACAGGATTACATTATTATTTAAAAGGAGGAAAATATGAGCAGAAAAAAGAGTGTCTTGCACATTATACTAATTGCATGTATGTTTATGTCACTTATGCCTGCTATGGCTATGGCAGAATCATTAACCATGTATCAGCCATTTGAATTAGATGGTATACCGCTTGTTCAGTTTTCTGATATGGAATATCCCAGCGATGAACATTCAGCCCAGCTTACAAATGTTGATATGTTCGAAATGGATGGCGTGCCGGTTATTGTTGCCCCCCCTTCAGCAGGTGCATCACCTTTTTTCTACAAGCTAGATCTAACTACACTGCAAATTACAGCTGCGTATACTTCAGATGTTCCCAGCGGATATGACAAGTATGGTAAAACAATTTTAGCTGATGATGGTAATATTTATACCATGGTTGGCTATCACAACCTTGAAGAAAATCCGGATAAAGTTGTTTTAAAAATCTTTAAAATTAGCTCAACTACATTTCAAGTGCTGGGCACAGCCGCAATAAAAGGTGGCTGGGCCAATATGACCGATGAACAAAGAATGCAACAGTCGGTTAGCAAACCCTTTGTTGGCGGCAATGGTACCATGGAGTATTTAAACGGGAAAATTTATATCAATATTGGCAAAGAGGGTTTTCAAGATAATAGTGGCGTTGTTCACCAGGCGAATATGAACTATACCGTTGATTGCGCTACCATGACGGCCAACTTCGGCATTGACGGTCAATTCAATTATGCTTCCCATAGCTTGAACCAAAAAATGTTAATCGATGGTGACAAGGTTGTAACGGTTGATCATGGTGATGCTTTACCTAGTCGTTCCCTTCTATTGACCGTCTTTGACGGCGGTACTCCTCGTACCCAGGCTATCATGGATATGCCTTTGGGTACATCCGGTGACAATAACACCGGCCTGGCTGTAACCGGGCTTGCCGCTACCGGCAGCCACTACTGGATAACCGGTACATCCCGCGCAAACTGGGATAACAGTGCGGAACCGGCCGCAGGCAACAGCAGAAATAAAAATGTATTTTTAATCAAGGTTGATAAAAGTACCCTCGCTGTGCAAACCAATTGGATCTATGCCGCAGCCAGCAACAGATTTGATTATGCCGTAAAAGAACCCAGGTTGGTTGATTTAGGAAACGGCAAACTCTTCCTTATCTTTACCAGGCTATCATATGTTACCACTCACACCCGTTATGCGATCATAAATAGCGATGGCACGATCAGCAGGAATGATAATTATGCACTTCCGGCGCCGTCCCAAACCTCCATACAACCAGTTGTATTGGGCAATGATCTTTTGGTTTTAGGAAAAACCAGCGATACCCGGGGCAACCTCATTAAAATCAACGTTGCCAACCCTTTGACACCGGTTTTAGTGCCCAGCAGTCAGGCGCTCCCACAGCCGGCGGAACAGTTTTCACTTACTCCGGGAGAAACGTACTATTTTAATGTGGCAAGTTCTGTTAACAAGGTTGTTGGAACTATAAACCCTAATGTTCCTGATGCAAGTTTTACCTATACACCGTTTACTTATGTCGGCACGATAAACGGCTATAATCTTGACTATACCAGCCGGGGGCAAACAACGGCGACGAATAATGTGACTGTTACACCCCGCAGTTTGTTTGTGGCTGATTATAATTTATTCTCCGGCATGAAATGGTACACCTTATTAACTGGCCAAACCGATAGTTTAATGTATGGTGAGGATTATGGCAACAATTATACGATTCGCTCCTTAACCGGCGGCAGTCAGGCAGGTGGTGCCGGTCGTTTCGGTACCCCCCGAGGCAACGAATGGGATGCGATTATCGCTAAGGATGCAGACTATATTAAGAATCTGGAAACATCCGTAGCTACCTGGTGCCAGGATAATATTACCACTACCTCAGACTGGTATCCTATGCGCGGTGCCAAAACCGTAGAATCTTGGACCTTTGGCTGTAATTCCCACAGCACTAATATTTACGATACGATAAAAGGTGCTTTCCGCCCGGTTCTGGAAGTGAAAAACCCTGCTGCTTTAGGCCCAGATGGGTTAACCGCGATCACTTTAAATCTAAACGGCGGGACTTTTGATGGAAAAAATGCCATTAAAATTGTTTGTAATGGTGCTGCATATGCAGTGCCAACCTCAAAAGGTATCAAGGCTCCTTCCGGCCTGGGATTTTTCGGCTGGAACACAGAAAGTGACGGTAGTGGTACCCCTTATAATATCGGTGATGCCGCTATACCAAAAACAGTTACTGCACTTTATGCCCAGTGGGGCGAAACTTCCGAACAATTTAAACTGCGAGTCGGTGAACCGTATTATTTCAATTTATCAACCGTTAAAACCGACCTCGATAAAATTGATGGTATTGCCTACCACACAAACCTGCCTAATACATCTTTGGTGCTTTTACCATTCACATATGTAGGCACGATCAACGCTTATAATTTAAGCAGTGCTGCCAAGATTACTGCAGCGGACGCCGATGCCAAGGCAACTCCCCGGAGTTTGTTTGTGTCTGACTATAACATTGCCAAAGCAACCTGGAACGAGTTGTATGGCCAGGGGCTCATCTATGACAAAGCTTATATGGATGGAGCCATGCGGTTACGGGCCATGACGGGTGGTGTCGTGGAGTTCTATGGCGGAAGCTATATAACCGCGACCACGAAAAATGAATGGGAGCAAATCCTAGATAAAACCAAGCCAGACGGAATGACAGAAGATTGGATTAAAAACCAGTTTCCCGTTGCGACACCGCAAGAACCTATCTGGTGTCAGGATCCGGAACCTGATAATACGCTTTATAGAGCGGTAAGAGGCATGAGAGATGATTCCTGGATACAAAGTTGGCTACCTGGTGAAAAACAATACCCTGCCTGGTGGCGTCCGGTTATTGAAGTATTAAATCCGGCAGCATTAGGTGAAGATGGCTTACAAGTCGTAACATTTGACTTAAATGGCGGAACATGTGAGGGCGGCAAAACCGAGTTTAGGGTTATTTGTGCAGGCGATTCTTACCAGGTACCGGGCAGATACTTAAAGGGATTTACCAATCCCCCCGGGATTACAGGAACTACTTTCTTCTATAACAGCAAGCGGGATGGCTCGGGGATAAACTATAAAGTTGGGTCTACCGTCCCTGGTACAGTTACCACCCTTTATGCCCAATACACGGGGGATAAAGCCACTATGCTAACCACTGCCCTGCCCGAGGGAATGGTGGGGATAGAATATGACTTTAACCTGGAAGCGACTGGCCCAGAACCCATTGAATGGAGACTTACCTCTACTAACTATAAACTTCCGCAAGGACTTGTTTTAAAAGACAACAGGATATTTGGAATACCCACCGAGGCAGGTGAAAAAACACTAAAATTTTTAGCAGATAACCCAGCTGGCTGGACATTTGGTGAAGAGTTAGTTTTAAAAATTAATCCTAATCCAGAATCGGAAATCGTAACCGCGGCCAAACTGGCAGCTGAAAATGCGACCTATGCCAACACTACCCAGATTGCCCATGGCACACAAGAAGCCCTTGAAAACTATGTAAAAGAAATTGCTCTGGCAGCCATAAATAACCACAGCTTAACTGTTACTATCAATACAGATAGATACATAGCCCCGAAGGAAGGAACATCTGCTAAGCCGAACGGAACCGCAGGCAGCTACGCATTCACTGTCACTGCCGCCAAAGGCCACCTGGAAAGTACTAGCGCGAAAAAAACGCTTACCATCGCGGCAACGGCCTTTACCGGCATAAGCGATGCGGAAGCTGTTACCGCGGCCAAACAAGCAGCTGAAACAGCAATCTATGCCAATACTACCCAGACAGCCCATGGCGACCAAACGGCGGTAGGAAACTATGTAAAAGGTATTGCTATAGCCGCCAGAAATGACGCCAGCGTAACCGTTACTGTCAATACGGTAAACTATACGGCGCCTGTTAAAGGAACATCTACGAATCCGAACGGAACGGCGGGCAGCTATACATTTACTGTAACTGCAACCAAAGGCATCCAGAAAAGTACTACAACGCAAAAGACGATTACCATTGCTGCAACGGTTTTTTCCGGCCTAAGCGATTCCGATGCTGTGGCAGCGTCTATACAAGCGGCCGAAAATGCAACGTATGCCGCTACTACCCAGGCAACCCATGATTCACTAGCAACAATTAAAAACTATGTAAAAGACATTGCTATGGCAGCTATAAATAATACCAGCATAACTGTTACCATCAATACAGTAAAATACACCATGCCAATTAAAGGAACATCTACTAGTCCGAACGGAAGGGCGGGCAGTTACGCATTTACTATCACTGCAAAAAATGGCAGCCAGGTAAAGGTTTCGAATCAAAAGATGGTTAGCATCACTGCAACGGCTTTTGCCGACATACCCGATGCTGAAGCTGTTACCGCGGCTAAACAAGCAGCTGAAAACGCAACCTATGCCAATACTTCCCAGACAGCAAATGGCACACCATCGGCAGTAGAAAATTATGTAAAAAGTATTGCCACAACAGCAGTAAATAATGAAAACGTAACCGTAACAATTAATCCAGTAAGCTACACAGCACCGATTCACGGAACATCATCCGATCCTGACGGAACAGCGGGCAGCTATACATTTACCATCACTGCAGCCAAAGGTACCCAAAAAATAACTACCACTCAAAAGACTGTTACCATCACTGCAACCGAATTTAAAGTCACTAGCGATGCTGAAGCTGTAGCAGCGGCCATGGCGGCGATAGTAAACGGAAGCGTAGAAGTGACTGCAGATGCAGACCAGACAGCAATTACAGCCGCAGTGCAGACTTATGTAAATGGCTTACTGACTGGAGAGGCAGCCGGTGTAAGTGCAGTCGTTACATTTATAAGCGGAAACACATATAATGTAGCATTTACCAAGGGTACTTCCCTTGATAGTGCGGAGAGGACATTTGAAATAATAACCCTCCCTAATGTGGATGAATGTTTTATCGCTACCGCTGCTTTCGGTTCCAAATTTGATTGGCCGGTAACGATTTTGCGACATTTTAGGGATCAGTATTTGTTGACCAATCCCTTGGGCACAGCGTTGGTCAATTTTTATTATCAAAACTCACCGCCCCTAGCGGCTACCATTACATCCAGTCAACCGCTGAAAATATTGGTAAGATTATTGCTGGCTCCAGTCATTGCAGGGGTGTATCTGATTTATCATCCGCTAATATTAGTGACTGCCCTGTTCCTGCTAATTGCATTCTTTGCGGTTCGCCGTATGTCAGGTGCCAGGCACCAAACATTCTAACTTACTTGAGCGATAAATATGAAAAGTCTCCCGTTACTGAAATAGCGTAACGGGAGACTTTTTTCAATTCAGTTAAAGTGGAAACAGAAGACACTGAGGGCCTGTAACGATTGTAACTGGTTTTTGGCATTGGACTATTCATTATAGGATATCGGCATAAGTATCACTTTAGCATTCAACTGAACGAAATTAAAATACTTTCCGCCCCAGCCTCCATCATTTTAATGTCTCCCGCGACGACGGGATGGTAGCCGGTCAGCCATTTTTCCCACGCCTGTACACAACAGGCCATTTTGCGACTGTCCACCATTTAAGATCGGCGGCGCAAACGGACACAGCATATTTTTCTGCTAACAAAAGCGTGGAAAGACCGCACTTTGTAAATACTAAGCTTTAAGACATTCAAAGATTTTAAGTAAATACCGGCAATGCCATCGATTATATGTGAGCCCTCAGTGCCAGTATAGAACACAAAAAGGAGCCGGCGTAATTTATGACAAAACTCGAAGAATACAACCGAAAAAGGAATTTCGAAAGAAGCGAGGAACCGGAAGGCGAGACAGCTGAGTCTGAACAGGGCTTGAGGTTTGTCGTTCAGCACCATATGGCCCGTAGAGAGCACTATGACCTGCGTCTTGAATGGAATGGCGTTCTTTTGAGCTGGGCGGTACCCAAGGGCCCTTCCTATAATACCCGTGAAAAAAGGCTTGCTGTGCGGGTTGAGGATCACCCTTTAGATTACAAGAACTTTGAGGGGACTATTCCCAAGGGGGAATACGGCGGCGGCACCGTGATGCTCTGGGATGAAGGTTACTGGGAGCCCTATGCAGATGTTGGTAATGGGCTTCGTGATGGGATGCTGAAATTTGTTCTAAAGGGAAGAAGGATCAAGGGGAGCTGGGCTTTGGTCCGTTTGAAGGCTAATGCTGGAGAAACTAAGGACAATTGGCTTATGCTCAAGGAAAAAGACGAGTATGCTGGTACTTCCGATGAAATTAGCAAATTCAACACCAGCATCAGAACCGGACGTACCATGATAGAAATTGCAGAAGGAGCTGACGAAAAAATTGCGAAGAATCCCTTCACGGCAGCCAAGGTGCAGCTCGCCAAAGTAGTGAACACGGTTCCCAAAGGCGAAAATTGGATCTATGAGTTAAAGTATGACGGCTACAGGGTCATAGCATTTGTAGAAGGGAACCGCGCACGTCTTATGACCCGCAACGGCAACGATTATACAGCCAGGTTTCAACCTGTCTCCTCTTCTCTCATCGATTGGGCCGCGGGAAGGGCCATGGTGCTGGACGGTGAAATGACGGTCACAGACGCATCGGGTAAGACCGATTTTCAGGCACTTCAGAACTATATGAAAAATCCCCAAGCGCAAAACCTTACCTTTATAGTATTTGATTTGCTGGCCTTGGACGGAACGGACCTCCGCAACCGCCCTCTAAGCAACAGAAAAGAGATTCTTGAGGCGCTGATGAAGGATTCGCCGAAAAATCTCTGGTACAGCCGGCATGTCAGAGGAAAAGGCAGTGAAAGCTTCGCGGTGGCTTGTGAGATGGGGATGGAAGGAATCGTGGGCAAGAAAAGCAATTCCATTTACAGCGGAACCAGAAACGGCGATTGGATCAAGCTCAAGTGCGACAAAAGACAGGAATTTATCATCGGAGGCTATGCGCTTTCCGACAAAAGAACAAGCGGAATAAGCTCGCTTTTTCTCGGCGTATATGAAGGCAAGGATTTAATCTATGCCGGACGGGCCGGAACCGGTCTAAGTGAGTCCCGAATACAAGAACTTGAAGAAAAATTTAAAGCAATCACCAGAACGGCTTCTCCTTTTAAACTCGCTCCGAAGCCCAGGTCCAACGAAAAAGTTACCTGGCTTGCACCCAAACTGGTGGCGGAAATCAAATTTGCCGAATGGACCGAAGATAATCTTCTAAGACAGGCCAGTTTCAAAGGTCTGCGAACCGATAAAAAACCCCAGGAGGTAAAGCGGGAAAAAGCAGAGGATGGGCCTGAAAATCAAACAACTTTGGGAGGTATGAAAAAACCCATGGAAACAGCTAAAAATCACCTGATAATAGAGGGGATCAAAGTTACCCATCCGGGCAAAGTCCTATTTGATGATCCCCAAATCACCAAAGCGGATGTCATCCGCTATTACGAAAAAGTGGCGCAACGCATGCTGCCATATGTAAGCCATAGGATCCTCAGTATTGTGCGCTGTCCGAAGGGTGTATCCCAGACCTGCTTTTACAAGAAGCATCCCGGGCAGAGCAGCAAGGGTATCGTTCCAATACCTGTTCCAGCCAGCGACGGTGGAATAGAAGACTATTTCTATATTGAGAGTATGTTCGGCCTGATATCCGAAGCACAGATGGGAACGCTGGAATTTCACACCTGGGGAAGCCGTGTAGATGAGCTGGAAAAGCCTGATATAATGGTGTTCGATCTGGATCCGGATGAAGGAATGGACCTAAGCACGGTACGGCAGGGAGTTAAGGACCTCAAAAGTGTTCTTACTGAGCTTTCGCTTATTTCTTATCTTAAAACCAGCGGCGGCAAAGGATATCATGTGGTTGTCCCATTCAAACCTACTGTATCCTGGGATGTATTTTATGGTTTTGCTAAACGTGTTGCGGAGGTGATGGAGCAGCAGTGGCCTCAACGATACACCAGCAATATCAGAAAAGCAAAACGAAAAAACAAAATATTTATTGACTGGATGCGAAATGGCAGAGGCGCCACAAGTATTGCACCTTATTCCCTAAGAGCAAGGAAAGGTGCCAAAGTGTCCATGCCCATTACCTGGGATGAACTAAACACGACTGCACCCGATGGGGTTGATATCCGGGAAGCCCTCCTGAGAATAAACAGTGATGATCCCTGGAGAGACTTCTTTGAGAATAATCGGCTTTTAAAATAGCAACTAAAAGCAATTCCTGCGCCTATCTGTACTGCGCCCCAGCCGCTCTCTACGTCATATCCCGGTTTACCGATGTCGAGCGCCGACGTGCACAAAATGTGCGGCGCCTGAAATTACTCCTTGATCGGGGGGACTTGCTTCAGTATTTCCGCCATTTTTATAAATTTTCCGCGAGATCCCCAAGCGGTTGTTTTATTAACTGTTTTTCCATAGCATAAAGCACCCTTCGCCCTTACACTTACTCATGATATTCCCATCATATGTTAAATGTTGTCAGTGAGGATAGTCAGTTTAATGCTGAAAAACGCTGTTTATACTCGTCATCTTGGAATACGTTCTTACGCTCATTCCCCCAAAACATCACGTGATAAACCCCTGTGTTACTTAATTGCCTGGCCTGCCTTGCCATTATTCCCACCTCCGATACATTTATTGTATCTTGTTATGGTTTAGCAGGCAAAAGAACCGTCCCCATGCCTTACCTCTTGATGGCATTCCTGATCAGTCTGGTCACCATGGTAGCTACTTCTGCCCGGGTGGCGGTATTTTTCGGATCAATGTAATGCTCGTTGCGGCCGTTTATAATCCCGGCCTGATGCATAATTTTTATGGCATCCCGGGCATAATCGCTGATCTTTTCATCATCCGCAAACCGGTCGAATTCCATGTCGTTTTTCAGGGAAAGCTGGGAAAAGGCAACGTAATTCGCCAACATTACCGCCAACTGTTCCCGCGTTATCGCTTCATCCGGGGCAAACCGGTTATCGCCTGTTCCCTTTACAATTCCTGCCTGTTGCGCCCAATCAATGTACGGAGCATAATAGGTATACGGATTTACATCCTCAAAGCCTAAACCTTTGTATTTGTCGGTATTAACGTTGTCCAGCCGTCCCATAACCGTCACCAGCATTCCCCTGGTCATGGTCATGTCCGGACCAAAGTTTTCATTATCGATGCCGGTAAAAAGTTTTCTGGCCCCCACAAAGAGGATTTCATCCTTGCCCCAGTGATTCTGAATGTCATGAAAGGCAGGCCTATTGTCCTGCAATTTTATGGTCATCGGTTCGCTTGCTGGAATGATCATCTGTCCATTGCCAAGCAAGGCCATCGGGATAATCTCTTCGCGGCCGTCGGGATAAACCCTAACCGCCACCGTGCCGGGACCAGCCTTTTCAGCCGGCACCACGGCATTGACTCTTCCGCCTGATGCCGCTAGCACTTTATTGTCAGTTTTGATATTGAATAAGCGAACCCCTTGTTTTACTTCCGAAGTCACGCTGATTCCTGTCCGGGTATCAATGGTTGCGGCTGAGCCGGATTGACTGCCGCCCTGACTGGGTACTTGCGGCATGCTGTTGTTAACGGTTACGGTATACGTATCGATATTGGTCCCGTCTGCTGAGGTTACCGTGATAATAATTTTATTGATGCCAGGGTACAGATCGACCACCGCACTGCCTAAATCGGTCAGCAGACCGTTGACTTTGATGACAGCATCCGGATCTTGAGCAGCTATATTGATGAAAGTGGAGGTCAAATTTTCCGTTTCAAAATAATACTCCTGCTGGCCTTCCACCAACTGCAACGGTATACCCTGCATGAAATGGGACGATAGGCCGGTATTGTTCTCTTCCTCTTCGTTCACGTCGGCGTAGGTAACCATCACCGCTGCCCCCTCACTGTCAAAGGTAAAGACTGACTGGGAGGATTCTTCTCCGGACAGATTGAGGAGACCGGCTCCCAACAGAAAACGGTTATAGCTGCGTTTAGTGTCAATGATGCGGCCGTTTTTATCCAACAGGCTGACGATCAGATTGCCGCTATGACGGTTGGCCAGGGCATTGTTCTTCAAATCGACCAGCACCGTGGAAGACCCCTCTTCACAGTGCAGTTGGGTAGACAAGGTCACTGGCTGATAATCATTGCGAACCAGCAGGCTTTCAAAAAGTACCGCAGAAATATTATTATGGCGATAGTATTCGATTAGTTCCAGATTAGCTGCTGTGTCACCGGTAAGAAGGGTTTCTTCCGCCCAGGCCTTGACAAAGATCTGCACGCCGTTTTCCGGAATCTCATTCCCCAGTGTCACATGTCCGGCAATATCAAAGATAAATTGTCGGGTATAAGCGCCGGCATCAATCAGGGCAAAATCACCCGGGTCTACGCTGAAGGGAACTCCCTCTTCCTGACCGTTTACCATCTGCAGCAGATGGGTGCATTCCGGGTCGCTGAACAGTCCTATTTTGACATTGCGCGGACTTCCTGCCAAGGCCGCTCCATTGTTGTATAGCGTCACCTGGACAACCCTCTGGCCGTTTTCTTCCCCGACAATTTTTGTGTTGGCTATGCCTACATCCGGTACATCCAGATACAAGGTGTCGGCAATCGTATATTGCTTGCCCAAGGTCGGCATCATGCTGCTGAAATGGGCCGTGATCTTGTAGTCCGGATTGATGACCTGAGCGGTCGGAATATCATAAGTGGCGGTCAGCGTAATGCTTTCATTGGGCAACAAAAAAAGTCCCTGATTAAACTCGGTGATATTATCCCCGATTTGGATGGTTATATTATCAATTGGCTGTACGCCGGCATTGAACAGGGTAAACTGAACCGGTATCCGTAAGCCCGGTTGGATGGTACGATAGTCTACAGCTACATGATTGACCGACATTTTATTTTTATAGACTGCAGTGGCCGTATACAGGTCAGAGCGGGCCACCGGAAGATAAATGATCTGCTCGGTGCTCTCTCCGTTTACTTCTATGGGGATTTTATGTTCCCGGTAACCATTATCGTAATTGGTGCCCAGAATTACTGTCTTGACCGTATCCTGATCCACACATCGGGCATCAAAATGATCGATCAAGGTAAAATCGCTCATCGTTGCTACATCCAATGCCGAGGTGATAAATATTTTTCCGTTTTCTTTAATGAACTTGACCGCCTTCAGCGAATCTTTGTCTGCTTTGACAGTGTCTCCTTCAGTGGTTGCAGTATCCGCTGGCTCTTTCCATAAAATAGACAGTTGATCAATTGTTGGGGCATTCTTGCTGAATTTAAAACGGGAACTGATATTCACATTGGAATGGTTGTTAACGCTGCTGATACTGTCAATAAAATCCGGATAAATCGAGCCGTAGCGGTCAAAGGCACACAGGCGGATATCGTTGCGGCTGACTCCATCAGCATCATGAATGCTGTACCAGCCAAGTACGAAGCGCTCAATATCATCATCAAAAGTGACGGCGGTCAGCTGGGGGTTTTCATCCAAAAAGGCATCGTTGCTCACTCGTACGTTTTTCCCCAATGCTCCTTCCGGATCAATGACCGCATAGACAATTTCCATACCGCTGCTTACTTTTTTGCCATCATCAGAAACGGTGAGCAGATGGTCACTGCCTGCTGTATCCGCAGACGTATCCAAGGAATAAGTCAGCGCTGCCGTTCCGTCCTCCAACATGGAGGCTTCGAGGGCTTTCACCGCTCCGCTGCTACCGTTGTACAGCGTCTTGGTCTCACTCCACGTCTTGTTTTCCCGATCATACATCCGGTAAAGGATATTGTCGGCACCGTTGAATTCCAAAGGATGGTTGGCATCTGCCGCATACACACTGCGCCAGGCAACCAGCACCCTGCTGTCATTTACTGCTACCGCCGGCGCCATATCCGGGGTACTGTTCTGGCTTAGCCGGGTCGTCACCCATTGGCGGTTGTCATAAACTGACGCTACTACTTCGGTGCCGTTGCTCAACAGAGCGATATCTGCATTACTGATTTCCTGGCCTGCTTCCCGGGGAATGATTTCGCTCTGGGCGACCCACGCCGCAGCGGCAAAATTCTCATCGCCCGCCAATTGCAACTGTGAATCACCGAAGCTGGTCAGCCCAGCGGCAAGCGGAACCCCTTGCGGATATTTGCCTTCCGTGAGGCTGCTCCAGTATACCCGGGTGTTTTCAATCTCATTACTGTCCCCGTCGTAAACGTAGACCAGTATTTGACCGTCATCAGAGAACAGGGGATTGGCAAAGGGATAGGTATTGGTCTGCAAACTTTCCATTCCGTTTTCCTCATCCAGTGATTGCTGCAAGAATTCCTGTGACGACGCCCAGGAACGCTGGAATTGCTGCAAATAATCTCGATCTTCCAGGGTTGATTGAGCCGATATGGGATACAGGCTCAAATCTTCCTCAATCAAAGATTCGGGAACCGCCAGCCGATCGAGATTGTCATTTGAGCCTTTGCCGATCTCTTTCCAGGTAGTCTGAATTTTTTCCCAATCATTATAGGTTGCTCCGGCAATTTTAAAGTTCCTGGAGGTCAATATATAGGTTTCCGAAACAAACAAGAATTTGGCATCCGCCTCAATGCCGATCTGTCCGTTGACAGTCAGACTTTGTCCATTTTTCTTGCTTTTGGCATAGGGCTGGTTCAGCCAGGCAAATTGCGCATCCAGGGATATGCGGCCAAATAAGCCTATTTTTAAGGCTACCACCGAGTAATCAAAGCCGACTCCGGCAAATGCTTTGAAATATGCGTAGATACGCAACGTGGTCAGGTAGTCATTGACGGCATCTTTGTCATAGGTTGTTTTGATAATTTCCCCTCGCTGCACAGCCGCCTTGAAAATCACTTCCGCACTGGCCCCGACCCCCAGTTGGGCAGTTACCGGAATGGGTCCCACCAAGGTATTGTAATTCCAGGTGTAGTCGAGTCCCGCACCGGCGTTGAAACCTCCATTGAGAACCAGAACCTCCCATTTTTCGCGATCAAAATTATAGAACACCTGGGCCTCCATATACCCACCGAAAACGAAGGAAAAATCTTTCTCGGAAAAGCTTTGGGAAAAAAGGTTCTTGGTAAAGTCTTTCTTCTGGTTGGTTATATATTTCTTTTTCATGATATCCATGGCGTCGCTAAAGCCAGGGGTATACTCCAGTTCACTGCCGGTCTGAGGGTCTTCATTGGCCATTCCACCCAGATTGAGGGCAATCAGAGCAACATAAACGGTCGGATCGGCGGTAGGCGCGATGACCATTTGGAAAAATTCTCCCAGACTTCCCGTCCCCTGCTGACTGAGTTGTTTTAATCCGGCCCCAATCATTTCATCCGCCAAGCTCAAACTGCCCGCCTCGGCCTCGGCATTGGCTGATATGGTCTGCAGAGTGATGACAAGGCTGTCACTGTCAATGGCTTTGGGTACATCCAGCATGTTGGCCGCCCGAAAAGTCATTTCTTGATTGATGTAACGGGTCGAGCCGGAATGACTGTAAACCAAATGCAGGTCCTGGACCGGCTCGCTCCATTCCGAAACCGTAGCCCGGTCAAGCGTAAATGTATTGGTTGAACTGACCATGTCGGTAAATGGATATTCATCCGTTGTATGGGTCTGATTGTTGAATTCCATTCCATACCTGTCTTCAAAATACAACTGGCGATCGTCAGACGGGTCATCTTTGCTGTCTCCCCACCACAACACCGTTGTATTCAATATGACCTTGTCATGGGTGTCACTGGGACCGATTTTTCCTTTGAATTTGCGTACATCAATGCGGCGATCTCTTTCCGTTTCATATGTAATCGTCTGAGCAGCGATAAATGGTTTGTATTTCTCCCCTTCGGCCACCATTTCCAGAGAAACGATGCCTGTGCCGGACATCACTACTTCCTCACTGCCCATATTGCCGTCCAGATTGACGATTTGTGGATAGTATTCGTCATTCGGAAAACTCAACAAATAAATAAAATTGAGTTTGTCCGCCCCGGTTAATACCTCGTCGTTGGATTCATTCCAAAATTGACTGGTGTTCATGCGCACGGTGATCTTGCCGTCATTGCCTGCAGTGATGGTTTGGGATTGATCGCCTGGCAATTTGTTCAACAGTGCCGTCGGACAATAGCGGTCATTTTT
Source organism: Syntrophomonadaceae bacterium (assembly GCA_012511795.1). Taxonomy (GTDB): domain Bacteria; phylum Bacillota; class Syntrophomonadia; order Syntrophomonadales; family Syntrophomonadaceae; genus UBA1368. Next base: position 4,989 of record JAAZFJ010000146.1, on the reverse strand, counting down.
ATAAACTCCGCCATTTAAGAATATCTCTCCGCGATAGGGGGTTCCATCCGGCTTTCTTACGTACAGTTCCACCGTTGCACATTCCCGCAGTTTAAATAGATTAAGCGGATACATTGCCATTTGGGTTGAGTCCTTTTCAGAAGAAAGCAGCTTCTTATACAAGGTCCCCATATAGATCCGGTCTTCGATGGCAGACTCCAGATAGATTTCACCGGCGATACCGCTTTCTTCATACAGCGCCAGTTCTCCTCTGGCATTGGTCGTTGTGACACGTTGTTCTCCGTTGCCGTTGGTGTAAGTCAAGGTGGTTTGCGCCTGTGGCAGGATTTGGAACAAATAGAGCTTGTCCTTAAGCGTTTCCACCGCCACATCCAACGTTCTTTGCAGACCGGTGGCAGCGTGGGTTACCGTTAGCCGGGTATTGCCGTCATGCAGCCCGGACAGGGCAAATTTTGTTTCCGGCCGGTATGAGGAATAAATCAATTCTTCAATGTTCCGGTAATAGCCACCCTGCTGGTAATTTAGGCTGCCGATGCGGCTATCGCTGGAATACCATTGGATCTGGTCGCTAATCTGCCCCCAATCATGGTCACCGAAGTTTATGGAAGCCTCGTTGCGCAGCTTTATATCGCGTTTGAGCGCCAGGATTTCCTCGCTGCTCATGGCACTTATGGTTGGAAGGTTGCTCATGGTAAAATCGGTTCCCGGATCTGCCCCGTCAACCCATATCTGCAACGCATCCTGGCTGTACACATGCAACACAAAAGAATCATACGACCAGGCTGAATCCCCTTTATTCCTGACTTTTATGGCCACCGTATAAAGATCTTTAAATCCACCGTCTACTGCTTGAATAGCGAGCTCATACGAGCCCCCGCTAGATTCTGTGCTGGTCTGGGTGTAAAACGGTGTCTTTCCGTCATTTTGGCTTATTTCCAGGACAAATTCCGCTGCATTTACCTCATCGAAGTTTTCCAGCGTCCAACTGATGGGAACGCTGGTCGTGCGGTCGGTAATAAAGTATTTGTCCAGTTTCCCCAGTCGGACCACGGCAGGTTTGGCCACCACTGACAGGTAGGCAACTGCCGTCAAGGTTTGGGCGGCATCGTAGGGATGGGGTGATGTGATGGTGGTGATATAACTGTATCTACCCATCTCGGAAATATTGCTAACATGGGCAGCGGGAATCGTACATCCAGAAACGGGATTTTCCTGGGTGGAAGTAACGGTGCTGCGGTAGACGGAATCACCTTTTTGCAACGTTCCTGCCCGATAATCAGCCGTACTGACTTCCACATCAAAAACCGTACTTCTGCCTTCCTCAGCATTTTTAACGGGCAGGTTGGATGTCCAGCGAACTTGAATATCTTCTCCCCTCTTGACGGTTATGGCATTCATCTGTTCAGGAATCAAAAGGTAAGGGGTCAGCCCTGCTTTGACATCGACCGGGCGACTGTTCAGCGAGACTTGTTTGCCGGCTGCCTGGCCGTTTAAAGCAGTAAGGGCAAAGGTTACGCTCCCCAGTTTACCAGTCAGGGTAATCCTGCCGTCAGCTGTAATTCCGGCGATGGCTTCATCACTGCTGGACCAAACGAAATCATCTGCCTTCTGATAAGTAGCCGCCGCATTGGCAACGCTGTAGTTCAGTTTCCAGTCACTTCCCTGGTCAGCAAAAAGAATCCCGTCGGCAGGAAAATTGTCGCTGATCGTCAAATCTTCTGCGGCCAGAAAAACCACCGGCTTGACGGTATAGGCTGCATAGGTGCCAACCAGCAACTGATGGTTGGTGCTGCTGTGGATGACCGGATCAAGATAGAATTCGACCACGCCGGACTGGGTCACGGCACTGTCATTGAACGCTGGTACAAAACTGCCCACCAGTTTGGTGGGGGTTATATCATTGTCGGCATAAAGGTCAATTTTTGTGGCCCCTCCGTCGAGGGAGGCGTAAATGCTGGGGACCCGGTATTTATTAACGGTTTCATCGTAATTGACACCGGCCTCGCTGACCAGCCAGTTGGTCACATCCTGGTTATCATTTAAATTAATCTCTACCTGACAAACCATCGTCTGGTTTTCTCCGGTCATCAGGCTGGCGGATGCTTTCTTAAACGTATCCAGTTTGTACTGGGGCTGAATGATGTTCTTGAAAGTGACGCTTTCCATGACACTGTTAGACGAAGGGACTTGCAGGTTCCCTGCCAAATCTTTGGCACCCCGGGGTTCGGAAATGCGCAGATCAGGATCGTCAATTTGTTTGACCGGGTAAAGGAAGGTTGCACTTGTCACTCCATGGCTGCCAGCTTCAATCGGTGTAAGGGTCATCCCGTTGACCTGCAGGGTAGCTTCGGACACATCAACCGGCTCGGAATAAGTCACGCAAATCGGGATGGATTGCCCGTAAGCAAAGGTCTTGCCTACATCCCACGGCTTGCTGTCAATCCGGAAAAAGTCCTTGACGTAAGGATTCTTCGTATCGATAAAACTAAGGGATAATCCCACCTGGGCGGTCACATTGCAATGATCCCAGGGATTGGTATTATTGTGCATGAAGCGTACATCGATCTGGTTATCGTTATCATATATCAATTGATCATAGACAACATCGTCCAGCTCAATGGTTCCGCGATGATCAATTATACTGTTAATTGACTTGATGGTTAGCACCCCGCCAAAATTTTGTCCGAAAATGACGGGCCGGAATTCATAAGCGGAGGTATTGCCGGGTGAACCAACAAATGGCGTCTCCCCTGACAGTTGTACCTCCATTTCATTAAACACTTTCTGGTCAAACAATTCGTTTTTAAGGACATTGCGGTCATAGGCAAAGGATACTGTGGATCCGTAATCCAAAGCAATGTAGCCTGATGTGCTGTTATTTAAAAATGGATCATTGATGGGCAAAAAGGTATAATTGCTGTTGATTTTAATGACGTTCTCGATCAGACGCTTGCCCTCCTGAAAGGCCACATTACGGGGATTGTAAAATTGCACTAAAAAAGCCCGCTGGCCCTCAAAGGGACGGTGGCGCATGGCGATGGAATCGGTAATTCGAAAAGTGATTTTTTGAGTGGTTGCTGTGCTCTTGGCGGCAAACGTCACGGTTCCGCTGAGGTTGCCAGTGAATTCATAGGCAAATTCGGCACTGCCTTGCAGCAGCCGATAGTCAAAGCTGATGTCATAATCCGGTACCTGCGTCAATGTATTTCCCTGACGATCTTTAAGGCTTGCTGTGATGGTCTGCTCACCGCTGTTATTGTCATAGATCAGGGGGCTGACATCGACTTCGACATAGATGCTCTGGTCAATGCCGGAAGGAAAATTCAGGTCGGATGATTCTGTTGCCATCGGCGCTGTCCCCTGTGGATAAACTTTAATTCCCTCCGTCGCAATCTGCTGATGCAACGAAGACAAGGTTTGCTGATGTGCTTCATCCAGGGTTACATCATTGAAATAGGTATTTTGGATACGTTTAATTTCATATTCAATGGCAATCATGGTTTTGAGATCGCGCAAGGTGATTGAAGTCCCATCTACCGTGGCTACTTCATCAAGATTTACATCCGGGCTGTTGATCAGCTTCCAGACCTGATCCAACGTCATTGCTTGACCACGCAAGGTAATCATGGCTGCTGGCTCTAATTGGCTATCGATGGCTTCATATAAATCAAGCTTTTCCAGCACCTGCCGGGCAGACTCAGGGGTTGTTTTCTCCCCATCTACTGCCTGTAGCGATTCCAAGATATCGTGATTAAATACAGACGCATTATCCTTGGTAATATTTAAGGATGCTGCAGAAGGCAAAGAACAGGCATTGACCAGCAACATAACCATGACCAACCAAGTCGCCAACTTCATACTGGTTCTACATCTTTTTCCCATGAATGCAATGAACATTGCCTGTCCCCCTCTTTCGACCTCCAACAACCAATAACTACTTATTGTTTTCTCTTTTTCTATTTTTTTTCCTCTATTTGCTTTTATTTTGATGGAAATGATGTATAAATGATTGCCCTAAATTAGCGATCCCTTCATTACCTTTGGTCTTTCAACCCATCGGCTCAGGAAATATGCTGGTCAAACAAAAAACAAAAGGACCCTTGCAGGTCCTTGGACGAGAAATACTCGTTATAAATAAAAAAATAGCATCCTGCAAGGCTGTATAGCTGCATGCTTGGTCTGGCCGATAATCCTCATTCATAGAGCAGCATTAAACACTATCACCCAACTCTTGATCGAGCAGACTTCAAAATTTTGTATCAGAAACTATTTGATTTTTCCCGTTTCTTTTCGCAGTGTACAATTTCGTGTCTGCAGAATGAACTAGCTCAGTAATCGTTTCGTTATTATACTGACTGGTTCCTCCGCTGATGGTTATCCTTAAACCGTCAACAAAGTTATAGTCCTCAACAGCTTGTCTGATCCGCTCAGAAATTTTGCTCGCTACAGACAGGGTTGTATTTGGAAAAATCACCATGAATTCTTCGCCGCCGTATCTTCCGACAAAGTCAGTGCCTCTGATACTTTTCTTCATAATGGACGCAATATCGACGAGTACCTGGTCACCATAGACATGCCCCTTGCTGTCATTGACTTTCTTGAAATCATCAATGTCAAAGAGAGCAATTGATAGCGGACTGCTTGTCCGGCTTGTTTCTCCTATTTCTGCATTCAGGTGCTCTATTAATGTTCTGTGATTGCCGATCTTTGTAAGCCCATCAATCGACGATATCTCGGAAAGAATCCTGTTTTTATACTCCAGTTCCAGCTGTGTCTCTTTCTTTTCGGTGATATCAAACACGATACCCGCTAGGAATGCAGGCTTGCCATTATCATATTGAGTTATTCTTCCACGGTCATAATACCATTTGAAAGTTCCGTCTTTCGCTTTTATGCGGTATTCAATCTCGTATACATCTGCTTTGCCGTATAAGTGGTCTCGCATTGCATCCATCGCCTTTTGGAAATCCTCCGGATGCAGCTTATCTG
>JAAZFJ010000145.1 GCA_012511795.1 Syntrophomonadaceae bacterium | reverse complement strand
CCTGTCGTAGCACTTGATCTGACCAGCCGTATGCACTAAATAGTGAACTGCTCGCCTCAATCACCGCTGAATGTTTTTTTGTCATGATAATTTTGAGCTTTTCCGGGAAGGGGATATCCCCGTTTAGAATTTTATCATATTCCTGAATAACTTCATCAAGCATTACGATTAACACTTCTTTGGCGAGCTTGTTCTTATCCCCAAAGTAATTATAAATGGATACCTGTGAAACATTAGCCCTGGCTGCAATTTCACTGATTTTGACATCAGTAACACCCCTTTGGGTAAAGAGCTCCCGGGCATTGTCTATAATAGACTGCTTTTTTAGCTGTGTTCTTTTTTCATAACCATTCATAATTATCACCTAATAACTATCTTAACATAGTTTTATAATATTACAATATATATTTCAAAACAGATTGACAACACGATTGTCATGACATATTATGAAATTATAAGGATAATATTTCAAAACATTGATGAAGATAAGAGGTGACAAAACAATGAACTCTTATGTGCTGAACTTTTCGGAAATAAATAAGACAAGGCTTAACGATGTAGGCGGCAAGGGTGCAAACCTTGGAGAATTGAAAATAATCGACGGAATACAGGTACCTGCCGGTTTTTGCATCACAACTGAAGCCTATAAAAAATCAATCAATAACAACGAGCAGCTAAAAGAACTTATAGAATTGTTGGCCAAATTACAGCTTGCTGAAAAAGACAAAATTTTAGAAATCAGTTCTAAAATTCGTTCGACTATTGAAAAGGGGGGAATGGCAAAAGAGGTGGAAAATACTATCATTGAAGCATTGTCACAGTTTAATGAAAAACAGTCCTTTGCTGTTCGTTCCAGTGCCACTGCCGAGGATTTGCCTGATGCCTCCTTTGCCGGTCAGTATGATACTTATTTAAATATTATAGGTAAAGAAGAGATTTTAAAACATGTGGTTGAATGCTGGAGTTCATTATTTAACGAACGTGCTATTGTCTATCGAATTCAAAATAGTTTTGATCACCGAAAGGTTCTGCTCTCTGTTATTATACAGCAAATGGTGATGTCGGAAGTCTCGGGCATTCTATTTACTGCTGACCCTTTAACCTCTGACCGAAAGACAATGTCTATTGATGCCGGCTTCGGTCTGGGTGAGGCACTGGTATCCGGTCTAATCAACCCGGACACTTATAAAATTATAGAAGGAGTAATTATTTCAAAAAAAATTGGTTCAAAAGCTTTAGAAATAAAAGCAGCTGATAGTACAGGTACTGTTGAAATAAAAAGAGAAGAACCAGGTGAAGAGATTCAAGCCCTTACTGATAAACAAATACTTCATCTTGCTGAAATAGGGAGGAAGATCGAAGCGCATTTCGGATATCCCCAGGACATCGAATGGTGCCTTGCCGATAAGGAGTTTTACATTGTTCAAAGCCGACCACTGACAACTCTATTCCCCGCTCCCAAAAGTCCTGACAAAGTAAAAAGAGTATATATGTCGGTAGGCCATATGCAGGTGATGACTGAACCTATTTTTCCTCTGGGTATATCCTTATTCGGATTTGTCTCACTATTTCCGGTAGACCGGGCTGGCGGGCGGCTTTTTGTGGATATCACCTTGGATCTGACCACACCCCAGGGCAGGCGAATGGTCAAACAAAAAGTTGATAATATGGACCCGTTAATGGCAAGTGCTGTCAGGAAGGTTTTGGGAAACAAGGAATACATCAGAAATTTGCCAAAAGGTAAAGGTAACCTATTGAAAGGATCCAGACTTTTCCCATGGCTAAAAGAAGCATTCAGGATTTATCTCAAGAATGACCCTTCCATGCTTGATGAACTAGTTAGGAAAAATGAAAAGTCACTAAACGAGTTGGAAAAAAACCTGGAACATCTATCAGGTGAAAAATTATTTGATTTTATTGTTGATGATAGAAAGGAACTGCAGGCAAGATTATTTGATGCCACACATTTCGGAGCAGTACTTGTCTGCCAGTATGTAGCAGGTGGAATCAATTCTAATACAGAAAAATGGCTGGGTGAAAAGAATGTAACAAATGCATTATCCAAATCTGTAGAACACAATATCACCTCTGAGATGGGACTTGCACTATGTGATGTAGCAGATGTTGTACGTCAATACCCGGAGGTGATGGATTACTTATCTAATGCCAATGATGAGAGTTTTTTCCAAAAACTTAAAAAACTTCCCGGTGGTATAGAGACAGCCTCCGCTATAAGTGAATTTCTTGAGAAATACGGGATGCGCTGCCCGGGGGAAATTGATATTACCAAGCCCCGCTTTTATGAAAAGCCGACACAGCTTGTTCCGGTAATTCTCAATAATATCAAGCTTTTAAAACCCGGAGAACATATTGAGAAGTTTGAACAGGCGAAAAGGGAAGCAAAGGAGACAGAAGAGAAAATTATCAGAGGATTACAGGAACTTCCCGGCGGTGCCCGTAAGGCAAAAAAGATGCAAAAAATAATTAGTGTTTTTCGCAACTTTATCGGTGCCAGAGAATATCCCAAATATTTTTGGATTCGTCGTTTTGACATTTATAAACAGGCTTTGTTAAAAGAAGCAGAAAAGCTTTTAGCCGCTGATATTATCAGGCAGATTAGTGATGTTTTCTATCTTTATTTTGATGAATTCCGTGATGCAGTTCAGTCAAACCGGCTTGACATGGATTTGATTGAGAAGCGAAAAAAAGAATATGCTGGATATCAAAAAATGACACCACCAAGGATTATCCTTTCAGATGGCGAAGTCCCCATGGGAGAATATGAAGGCAGCAATATTCCTGCAGGGGCGCTTCCCGGTGTTCCCGTATCCTCGGGCATTGTTGAAGGACGGGCACGGGTGGTTTCCAGGCTGGAAGATGCTCAGGTGGAAAAAGGAGATATTCTTGTGACCAGCTATACTGACCCCAGCTGGACTCCTGTATTTGTAACTATTGCAGGGCTTGTTACCGAGGTAGGTGGTACTATGTCTCATGGTGCGGTAATTACCCGTGAATATGGTCTCCCGGCAGTAGTCGGGGTAGAAAATGCAACAAAACTGATTAAAAACGGACAACAGATTTGTGTCAACGGAACCGAAGGATATATCGAAATTCTGCAAACCAGTGGAAACAAATTATTATCTGATAATATCTGATAATAAATGAATGGCTCTTTCTTCATTTCGCCTGCCTGCTCTCAAATAAATCATTCCAGAGCAGGCTTTTCCGTCTTTCCTGCTCAATCGTCTTTTTACTGTGCGCATCTCCATCAACTTGCCCTGCTAAGGATAAAGGAAAGAATATCCGCGCAGGGCAGTTTCAGGACATGCTGGGAATAGGAGAGGGCATTAAAAGAAGAAAAGAAAATAGAAGAGGCAATACACCCGCCGGATCATAAAATACCATGACCGGCGGGAGAATTACCGGAAAAAAGAGCATTACTTTTTTCAAAACAGGAAACTGTCCCTGACCCCAATTGTTTCTAAAACTGCCGTTTGGCTTAATATTTATCATCTGGGCATAGAATATCCTTTACCGAACGACGGCCTTTTTTATATGCTGATTGGTAGTCCAACGATATTTATAGATAGACCCGACAACCACAATTAGAATTATGCTTGTATATCCCGTCTTTTAAATAGAAGTAGCCCGCCCCAATATAGAGCTGCAGCGATCAATAAAAGCAATGTGACGGTAGTTATAGTTATGGTTTGTGTAGGATAAACCTGACCAAAAGGCGAAAGTAAAAATATAATATCGGGAACCAAGGCCATTTCCCATAAAAGCTGCATTAAGATAAACAGACTATAAACCGCCCAGCTTAATCCAACGCTCAGTTTTGGCAGAAACCCGAATAGAAAGGTCGCTATTCCTGCCATTACCAATACGGCGGGTAACTTTACAATCGCCATCCTTGCAATACTGCCAAAAGCTTCGGCATTCCCACCACCGGCAATACTTCCAACTGTTACGCACAATCCAATTACCAATAAAATAGATACAGACCCTATTACACTAAACAACACATGCGACAGCACCCATTTTGAGCGTTTTACCCGTGTACTTAATAATAATTCAAGATGCCCATCTGTTTCTTCTGCATGCATTTTCTGAATTGCCAATATGCTATAAGCCGATACAAACAAACCGAGGACATATACCATAAGAGCTAGAAAGGCTTTTTCGTGTTCGCCAAAATGATGCATCCAGGATGCAAGTGTAGGTGAATCACCTAACATTTTTGATACTAGAGGGTCAACACTTCCTATACCGAGTGCGAAAATCCCCAATGATACCACCCAGGCAATCAGCAATCCTTTTTGTATACGCCAACTTAATGCAAATACATTGTTGAAGCCAGGAGCCGCTTCTATCCTTCCTGTTTTTGGGTTTATCATACCTGCTCCCACATCACGCTTACTTGACAGGTACAATCCAAAACCGGCAATTAAAATCACAAAAACTACGGCAATCAATAAAAATTCAATATGATTACCCGCAAATGGT
>JAAZFJ010000144.1 GCA_012511795.1 Syntrophomonadaceae bacterium | reverse complement strand
TACCTGCATCTCCAAATAGCGGTCTTTCTTCGCGATTAAGTTTATCCTGAATTTTAGAAATTGTATCTCCGTCTAAAAGTATTGCACGCTTAATCATTCCATTCTGCATCATCATCAGAACAGAACTCAAAGAGACGATCCAAGCCGGACATCCATGATAATAATCTATACAAATTGTATTCTCCGAAAGTCTAAGCTTATCATGAACCAAGAACGAATTAGGGTGGTTAACATAATCAGGACATTGAGTAGCAAAGGCTAATAAATCAATAGATTCTTTATCCCAATTTAGTTTTTCAATCAAAGTCTCTGCTGCTTTTAAGCAAAGATCACATGCTGTAATATCATTTGGAGCCACATGACGTCTTGAAATACCTGTAGCAGAAATAACCTGTTCAGCTTCCTCAGCATTTGCATAAAATGGCATATCCTTGTTTTCCTCTACATTAGAGGGAACACATCCTGATAGACCTCGCAGTGCAACTTTTTCAACTTTAATAAAACCCATTTATGCCTTGCTTTTTGTTATGTTATATACGTCCTCAATAGTAACTGCCGCACGCATATCATCACCCTTTAAAGTAACATCAAACTCCTCATCCACCATTGCTATAATAGAAAGTGCGATAATTGATGAATACTCGTCCAATTCATGGAATATCGTAGATGCAGAAAAGTTACTTGCATCAGTTTCGTCAAACTGCTCAGCGAAGAGCACAATAAATTCTTCTAATGATTTCATAAACACAAATTAAAAATTAAGATTAATATTCTGTTTTCTTTGCAGGAATACCAATATAAAGACATCCATCTTTTGGCTTGGTCATTAAAACGCTACCAGCGCCAATTCGGATATTGTTGCCCAATTTTAATAGTTGAAGAATTATGCTGCCAACACCAAAAAAATTACAATCTCCTATTATCACCTCCCCTGAAACCCTCACGGCTGGCATAAATGTATTATAAGAACCGATTATGACATTATGACCTAATACTACCGAACCATTAAACACATTAAAATCACCAATTGAAACATCACAAGAAACCCAACAATTTCCTTGAATAATATTACCTCTTCCGATAGAAAAACTATCTTTATCTGCCGTCATAAAATCAGGAGATATGATATTGGGAAAACAAATATTGTTTGAGGTAATATTATTCACAATCTTCTCTGTTGTTTTAGGAGATGCTATCGCCATTACCAGAGACAATTCTTCAGGATAAGCATTCACTTCCTGCAAGCCTCCTAAAACTTCCCCATATTTGTTTTTTTTGCCTATAGGTAAACCATCATCAAAAAATCCGATGATATTCCATTCCAGAGACACTTCATTAATTTTGTTTATCAAACAGGCGACCTCTCTTCCAAAGCCGCCTGCTCCGTAAATAGCAATTTTCTTCATAGTATATTTCCTTCAAAAGCCTCCATGGTGGCGTTTGTGTCTGAATTGATTCCTTCTCGTTTGAAAACTTTTTTGATTGTTTTTATCAATATTTTATAATCCAAAGATAATGAAACATGGTCAACATACCATACATCATATTCAAATTTCTGTTGCCAGCTGATCGCGTTCCGTCCGTTTACCTGAGCCCATCCGGTAATGCCCGGACGCACCTCGTGTCGGCGTTTCTGTTCCTCGTTATAAAGTGGAAGATATTGTACCAATAAAGGTCTGGGGCCGATTAATGACATATCACCTTTTATCACATTCAGCAGTTGGGGGATTTCATCCAGTGATGTGGAACGCACGAACCGCCCCACACGAG
>JAAZFJ010000143.1 GCA_012511795.1 Syntrophomonadaceae bacterium | reverse complement strand
TGCGCAAAGGAGATATTCCATTATTGACCCGGCATTTTATGGAGATCGTGAACCAGAAGTTATGCATATGTGTAGACCAAATCTCGGACCAGGCGATGGAAATGCTCTTAAAGCATTCCTGGCCGGGTAATATCAGAGAACTGGAAAATGTAATAGAGAGGGCGATGATTCTGGCGGATTTGGAAGACCTTTATATCTTGATGCCACGCCATTTTACCTTTACTCCCATAAAGCCAGCTGAATCCAATGAACAATACAGCACAGAAGTTCTTGATATAAAAGACCTTAAGACAATGGTCAGCGAATTTGAAAAACGGGTGATTGAACAGGTTTTAAAAGACACCGACGGAGACAAAGTTTTAGCGGCAAAAGTTCTGGGCATAAATTTATCATCCCTTTACCGAAAGACCAAAAGATACGGTATCGAAATTTGAAAGCAGCACAGGCCAATCAAATAGGTGCCTTTACCAGAAAATAATGAAAAAAACAGGGGTTAAGCAGATTCTGCCAACCCTTGTTTTTTTGGTGATCCGTTTTTAGGCGATTACTTTTTCTTCCTTTAAACGGGTAATATCTTCTAGTGAATAACCAAGCTGGCTTAAAACATCGTCGGTATGTTCACCCAGCTCAGGATAGACGGGCTTGATCACGGCCGGAGTATCGGAGAGCTTGATAGGGCTTCCGGTGATAGCCATGTTTTTACCGCTGCCGGCCAAATCCTCCAGTATGAACACCATTTTCCGTTCCTTTACTTGTGGATGCTCACACATTTCCTCCAGGGTAAGGACCGGGGTAAAGCAGATATCATCAGCAGCAAAAAATTCGACCCACTCCTGCTGTGTTTTCCCGGCCATGATCTGGCGAATATCTGATAATATTTCTTCCTGCCGGGAGAAATCCCATTGATATGGTCCATAATCAGGGCGCCCTATCCGTTCACAAAATCCCTGCCAGAATTTGTACTCAACGGCACCCAGGCTGACGAAGCGGTCATCAGCGGTTTTATAAACCTGATAACAGGCATAACCTCCGGTGAGTATTTCCTTCCCGCGGTGGGGGAGTCTTTCAATACCTGACCATTCAGCCAGGCTATAGACCAGTAAACTCAAAGCCCCATCCATCATCGCTACATCGCAATACTGCCCCTGACCCGTTTTTTCCCGCGCCTGCAAGGCCAGGAGCATGGAAATCACTGCCACGAGGGAACCGCCGGCAAGATCTGCGATCTGTACTCCGGACAATTCCGGATGCTCACTGCTGCCAGTCAAGCCAGTGATGCCTGCTATGCTTAAATAATTAAGGTCGTGTCCTGCTGCATACTGCAAAGGCCCGCTGTGGCCATAGCCGCTTATGGAGCAATAAATCAGACGACTGTTCTCTTTTTTCAGCTCCTGGTAACCCAATCCCAGCCGGTCCATTACACCGGGGCGGAATTGCTCCACCACTACATCTGCTGTCATGCACAGTTGTTTGAATAATTCTTTCCCTTGATCGGATTTCAGGTTGATCGCAATACTTTTCTTGCCCCGGTTCACCGCATAGAAAAGGGCGCTTTTTTCACCTACTACCGGATAAACCTTGCGTCCCCATTCGCCGCCCAGTTCTTCCACCTTGATGACCTCTGCACCAAAATCGGCCAGCATCTGTGTACCAAAGGGCCCTGGCAGATACATGGTCAGATCCAGGATCCGTATACCCTCTAAAGGCAGGGTCATAATAACTCCTCCTTTTTTTATTCTAATCTATGAAGCTGAATACCGGCCTGCTGGCAGAACCGCCTGAATAGATGTCCCCCGGATAAACACGGCTGCTCATTTTGACTCTGCGGCCGATAATGTCAAAGTTAATTTTATTTGTTTCCATATCGATCAGATTACCCATGATCCACGGCCCCTCATCAAGTTTTACCAGCAGTACCGTATAGGGAAGCTCATTTTCACGGCCCTGAGGGGCGCCAAAACTGGTGGTAAAAGTGACGATGGAGCCTTGGCCGCTCAGTTCGGTAATTTCCAGATCCAATCCGCTGCATTCCTGGCAGCTCATTTTAGGCGGGCAGGTGATGGTTCCGCATGTATTACACTTTAAACCCAGCAATCTGGATTTCCTAAGCGCTTTGTTATATTCTTTAAACGGAAGTTTGTATTCCACAGTTAATCCCCCTTTCTTATCTCTGCACCACCAGGTGACAGAGGCATCCATCTCCGCCCAGAGTGTCTACCAGGCCAGTTTTGGCTCCTTCCACCTGGACTCCCAGATCAACCATCTCACCCCGTAATTGCTTGCATATGTGATACAATTGAGATATTCCTGTTGCCCCGATGGGATGGCCTTTTGCTTTCAGTCCGCCGGATATGTTGATGGGAATCTTGCCTCCAATTTTTGTTTCGCCTTTCTGCCAGGCTTCACCAGCGGTACCGAAATCGAAGAATCCCAGGCTTTCAGCTGCAATCAGTGAGGCGATGCTGAAACAGTCATGTAGTTCACAGACATCCACATCCTGGGGTGTGATGCCTGCCATTTTGTAGGCTTGATCAACTGAAATTTCTCTTGCCCTGAGCCGGGGCAGATATTTGTACTGGGTACTTAACTGCCCGGAAGTAGCCAGGCCGACTCCGGTAATATAACAGGGCTTTTCATAAATTTTCTTGGCCACTTCCTCAGAAGCTAATATGACTGCTGCCGCACCATCGGTAAAGGGACAGCAATCATGGAGCTGAATGGGAGTGCTGACCATGAAGCTTTTTAAAACATCTTCCGCAGTGATTTCAAAAGGCAGTTGGGCCAGCGGGTTTTTGCTGGCGTAATGATGGGACTGCACTGAAACTGCTGCCATCTGTTCTTTAAGTTTGGCTAACGGCATGTTGTAATGACTGGCATACAGATGAGCCAGGAGAGCAAATGCCGATGGGAAGGTATATCCTGCAGGAAACTCATATTTGGCATCCCCGGCCATTGAGAAGCATCGGGTAGCCAAGGGAGTACCTAAAGCCGTTGCTTTTTCTACTCCAGCCACCAGAACCACATCATAAAACCCCGAAGCCACCCACATATAAGCATCACGAACGGCAATGGTGCCGGAAGCACATGCTCCCTCAAAACGCAAAGCCGGTATATTATGGCATCCCATATCATTGACTGCGAATTGCTGAACTGTTGCCTGGCCTTCAGCAATGGTGCCCAGAGCATTGCCAATGAAGGCAGCCTGAACGTCTTTAACAGTCAGATTAGAACTGGTTATGGCATCCAAAGATACCTCTGACAGGAGTTCTACTTGAGTTTTAGGCGCATTGAAACAAAATTGGCTGTGACCCATGCCTAATACTGCTACTTTTCTCATTATCGATGTCCTCCTTTCTTATTCACAGGGTGAAAGCAATATTTTTGAACTGATCATAAACCCAGCCCTTTGCTGATGATCAGTTTCATTACCTCAGAAGTACCGGCATAAATGGTCTGGACTCTGGAATCTGTAAAAATACGTGAGATCGGGTATTCTGAACAATAACCGTAGCCTCCGAAAAGCTGCAGGCAGCGGGTAGCGACCCGGTTTACCATTTCACAGATCCAGTATTTTGCCATACTCACTTCCTTGACTACATCATTTTGTTTCATATGCTGAAGAATAAGAGCGTCTACAAAACTGCGGCCGATTTGGATCTCAGTAGCCAATTCCGCCAGACAGAACTGGGTATTTTGAAATTTGCTCAAGGGTTTGCCAAACATCTGGCGCTCCTGTACGTATTGCAAAGTTATTTCCAGACAGTGCTCAGCAACAGCTTGATTAACATAGGCTGCCACCAGTCTTTCCTGTTGCAGCTTCTGCATCAGATAGTAAAATCCGTGCCCTTCCTCTCCCAATAAATTGTCAACCGGAACCCGACAGTCTTCAAAGAATAGCTCAGCTGTATCCTGAGCATGCATGCCGATTTTGGGGATCTGTTTTCCCCGCTCAAAGCCTGGTGTTCCTCTTTCCACAACGAACAGGCTTACACCACGTGCACCTGCTTGAGGATCAGTTTTGGCAGCCACCACCACCAGATCAGCCAGGATGCCATTGGAAATAAAAGTCTTGGCACCATTTAAAATATAGTGGTCCCCATCTTTCACTGCTCTGGTACGCATGGCAGCCAGGTCTGAGCCTGCTCCGGGTTCGGTCATGGCAACAGCCAGTATTTTCTCCCCGCTGACACATCCAGGCAGCCAGCGCATTTTTTGCTCTTTACTTCCGTAAGTAGCAATGTAAGGGGCAACCAGATCGCTGTGAAGATATACGAAAAAGCTGGTGATATTGCAACGGGCAATTTCTTCACCAATGATGACTGAATATAAGAAATCTGCGCCTGTACCCCCATACTCCTCTTCCACCCAGGGGCAAAGAAAACCGTTTTCTCCCATCTTCAGGTAAGCTTCCCGATCTACGATCCCGTTTTTTTCCCACTCCTCATAGTGGGGAACGATTTCTTTTTCCAGAAAACTGCGGAAACTTCTGCGAAACATTTCGTGTTCGGTCGTAAACGGTAGGATACGTTCCATCTTATCCCTCCTCTCTGTTATTAAACCTCTGCAGCGAATCGTTAGAACTGGACGGAATAAA
Organism: Syntrophomonadaceae bacterium; assembly: GCA_012511795.1. Lineage (GTDB taxonomy): Bacteria > Bacillota > Syntrophomonadia > Syntrophomonadales > Syntrophomonadaceae > UBA1368. The sequence continues at coordinate 12,111 of JAAZFJ010000143.1, read as the reverse complement.
GATTTTAAGCTGTTTCTGCCAGTCATCAATACATGGTTCGCTGACATTAAATAAAGCAAAGTTTATGCCAGGTTTTTTATTCCCTGGAAAAGGCGTTAAATAAGGGTTTTTGCAGTTATGCATATTTGATCGTTATGCAATTATGCAAATTAAAAACAAGGTTTTAGAAATTAGATAGCTATGGTAATGGGTAAAATAAGGGGTTAGGTGCAAATCTTAAAAATAGGAATAAATTTGCAGAGAGGATAACCTAAGCAGGAGCAGGAACCCGGTAAAGCGATAAGCAGTGTAGGAATAAAGGAAGTCAAAGTCTCCTTAATGAAACTACGCAAACTAAAAAGCACAGTTTTTCCGATGACAGGAAAGATGTCCGTACAAAAAAGAGAAGACCCTTCCTGGTTCAAAGGTCTTCTGACTTGTTAAAAACTTGCCTTACTTGTTTTTTAGCCTTCATTACATTGCGGTATATCCGCCATCTACCGTAATAATCGCTCCGGTTATGTAGGAAGCTAAATCTGAAATGAGCCATAAATTTGCCTGGGCAACTTCGTCAGCTTGCGCAAATCTTCCCAGCATACTCAATTGCTTGGCATAAGCCTCAGGATCAAAACCAAATTGCTGAAGTGCTCCCCGCAGCATAGGTGTATCAATGGCTCCAGGAGCTACTGCATTTATCCTGATCCCATTGCAGGAATAGTCCATGGCAGCCTGCTTAGTCAAACCATTGACACCGAATTTGGCTGCTACGTAGATAGGGTTTGCAGGTTGGGGACGTATACCACTGACTGAGGAAATATTTACAATTGAGCCGCCAGTATTTTGCTTCATCATCTGACGCAGTTCATATTTCATACACAGTGCTACACCTTTCAGGTCTACACCAATCAAGGCATCGAACTCTTCATCATCCATATCGGCTAATGGTTTACTATCGGGAGTACGAGCAGCATTGTTAACTGCACCATCCAAACGGCCGTAGGTGTCCACTGCAAACTGTACCATTGCTTCAACATTCTTGGGATTTGAAACATCTGTATTTATAAATGCTGCAGTACCACCGGCATCGATTATCTTTTGGGTTTGCTGCCTGCCCAGTTCTTCATTGAAGTCTGCAATTACAATTTTCCCTCCGGCCTGAGCCATCAGCTCTGCAGTTGCAGCACCCATGCCCATTGCACCTCCGGTAATAATAACTACTTTTCCATTCAGTTCTACCATTATGAAACACCCCTTTCAAAAACTCTTAATAATAAAAACTATCTTCTTTAATAGGAATGGAATTCCATTGGATTAAGTTTGTGAAATCATTCGCATAGATAATTATATTGTTTTATGCTATTTATTAGTATGTGCAATCACAACAAAATTTTTATGGATATTGTGCAAATGAACAAATGATATAATTGGTTTAGAGGTGATATGGTTGGCGGAAAAAAGTTTATATGAAGCATATCAAAAGCTATTTGAATCCCTCTGCCTGGGAGGACTTGCAAGAATATGTCTGACCGCTTATGAAATTTTGCAAAGACCTGTCCTGATTGTAAATAACGAACTTAATAAACTTGAACAATTTCCTCCCAAACCCCTTGGTGATCCGATTTGGGATGAATTATTAGAGAACGGCAGGCTGGCACCTCAAACAATCTGGAAGCTTCGTGAAGAGGGATTAATGGAGTATTCTGAAAAGAGTGATATTCCCTCCTGGACTAACTGGGGAATGGTGAAAAACCGGCCGCGTTTAGTCTGCACTGTGAAGATCAGTGGTGTTGTTAAGGGATATGTGGCAGTATTCTTCGAAGAGGATGAATACTGCCACTTTCATGTCCAGATTACGCAGATGTTTTCTCAGGTGGTCAGCCTTGAACTTCAGAAGTATGATCACCCTGAATACCCTAATTATCCAACCATAACAACAGCATTTGTAATCGATTTGTTTCAGGGAATGATTAAAAGTCATGATATTCTCTCAAACTGGGAAAAAAGAATAGACAATAAACTTAAACCTCACTTTTGTGTAGCGGTTGTGGGCGGAGATGATCAAGTCAGCACGACTATTCACTATGTAAGAAGATATCTAGTAAAAGAAAAGAATATTTACGACACAATTATTAAAGGAAATCTTTATATTCTATTTACGGACATCAATACACAAATCGATTTTTCGGAAATTTTAAACAGCCGTTTCAATAGTTTAACTGAAAGCTTGGATATGTATAATCTATCCTTGGGATTAAGTGATTCCTTCGAAAACCTTTTAAATATCGACATCTACAAATATCAGGCTGAGCAGGCACTTTTCTTGGGTAAATCCTGCCGCCATAACTCCCGGATTTATTTATATAAGGATTTGATGCTGGAAAATATGATTTCGCATTTAAAGAATAACGATAAGGCTGTAAGTTACATACACCCAGCTATAAAAATGCTGGAAATTCATGATAAGACAAATAATACTGAATATCTAAAAACCCTCGAGGTATATATTATGTCAATGTGCAATCCTGCCAAAACCGTTGAAAACATGCATATTCACCGTAACACCTTACTTTATCGCCTGAAAAGAATACAAGAACTCACAGACATCTCTCTGGATGACGAGCATCTATGTGCATTGCTTCTAATTAATTTTTATATACTGGAATAGGCTAAATAGCCGGAGGGACAGGCTCATTATGTGCTGCACCCCAGATGTTAGCATATTGTCCAACACCTGAGGTGCACTTCAGTACGAATCTGCGCCGCTATTACATTCGGGATCAGGCGACCTGCTCCAGGATATTCATGATTTACAAACCTTAAGAGTCACTGCGATTCTTACGTCTATTTCTTATATAACGAACCAAATAATAAACCAATGCTAAAACGATCAGCCATGGAAGAACAGTTACCAGGAAAACCACCAGATCACTGCCAAAATCGATCAAACCGTTTAAACTGTTTATCAGTCCCTGCCAGGCTTTACCAGCTGTACCCTGGGGGGCTTTTAACTGGCCGGGCATAGCTTGCCTCAAGGAAATATCTATCGTGCTGTAAGAGGTTGAATTGGTTAAATACTGCAGACGCCCTTTAATTACTTCAATTTCACCCCGGACATTACCCAGTTCTTTTTCAATGGTTACTATGTCAGGTATATTAGCTGCTTTATCCAGTAATGAGATGAGCCTGACTTCTTTTGCTTCCAGTACTTTCAAACGGGCCTGGGCATCATAGTATTCTTCCGTCACATCTTCGGTATAGGTTTCATTACGGGTTATTTCACCAAAATCACTTATTGTGTTTACGGTGTTGTTTAACTTTTCCTGGGGAATTTTAATGGTAAGAGATGCTCTGTAGGTGTCTTCCTGCTTATACATACTGCTGTTGACTATGTAACCGTTGTTTTGACTGGTCAGTGAAATGATTTTATCCATGACTGCTTCCACATCGCCTACATTAATGGCCATATTGACATTCTGAATAATCTTGCGTTCGATGTTACCGGAATTTATCGCTGCATTCCCCATGCCTGCATCCTGATCATAGGCAACTTCACTCTCGGCTGTCGTTGTACTTTGACTTTCATATTTAGCACTGTCTGCAGCCTTGTTGCTGCTGCCGCATCCGGAAAGGATCTGGACAGAAAAAAGTAATATAAATACCACGAATAGCAACTGCAGGATTTTGTTTTGTTTTAAAGAAAAATTCTTATAAATCATTATGACACCATCCTCTTCAAGAAATAATAATTATAGAAGCCTTTGCCAATGAATTTAAGCGTTATTATAAATATACAATAAATAATTGAGTTTCTTACAATTTCCCATAATTTCATGACAATTTTTCCATAACTCTTGTTCATACTGTATTTTAGGAGGTACGAATTAAAAAGTAATGGAAAGGAGTTTTCTTGATGAAGAAAAAAATGATTTTACCGCTTAGTCTTTTCCTGGTATTGCTGATATCATCAATGGCTATAGCTGCTGACAGCAATACTTTTAACAGACTTGGATTTGGTCAGAGGGGATCTTTTTTTGCAGAAGATAACAATAACAATGCCTTTTGTCCGCAAATACAGGCATTACCTGAAGAAGTAAAGGAACAGGCTGAAGCAATCCGGGAAAAAGTCCGAAATGGAGAAATAACGCCAGCTGAATGTAGGGTAGAAATGGAAAAAATATTGCCGGAGGACTGGCAATTCCAGCGGGGCCCCATGGGAAGAGGTTTGGGTACTGAGTTGTCTGCTGAAGTAAAAGCCCAGGTCGATGCACTGCGGGCTAAGGTCCAGAGCGGAGAGATTACCCGGGAAGAATGTCAGGAGCAGATGCAGCAGTTGATGCCCCAAAAAGGGCAGGGAAGGCAAGGCCGAGGAATGGGAATGGGCATGCGGGGACAAAATTTTCAGCAATCGATATAACCATAGAGTAAATGAAGCATGATCAGAATGCCTCCCCATAACACAGAGATTCGAAGGACATGGGTGATATGCCATGTCCTTTTTGTTATAATTAGTCATCAGGAGGCGTATTTATGCAATATCGTATCACATTGGTCGAGGATGATATTAACCTGAATTTGGTATTAGCTTCCTATCTAAAGCAGGAAGGGTGGGAGGTCCTATCCCTTTTAAATGGTCAGGACGCTATTAATGCGATTGCAAAACCAACTGATTTGTGGATTTTAGATATCATGCTGCCTGATATTGACGGCTATAGACTTTTAAAAGAAATCAAGGTACATTCACCTGGTATTCCTGTCATTTTTATTTCCGCCCGTGATGCTGACATAGACCGGATAGTTGGGTTGGAATTAGGCGGGGATGATTATCTGGCAAAACCGTTCCTGCCCCGGGAACTTGTTATCCGCAGCCGCAAACTGCTGGAAAGGTTTTATAATGCCGATGCCCCCCTGCAGATTTTGCCCCCTTATTCAATCAATATCCCAGCCAGAATAGTCAAAGAGAATGAACAAATCATAGACTTAACTTCCCGGGAATTTGACCTGCTGGTATATTTTGCCCAAAACAGGGGGCAGGCTTTATCCCGTGAACAATTGATCAATCATATTTGGGGAGACGATTACTATGGCACTGATCGGGTGGTGGATGACCTGATACGCAGGCTGCGGAAAAAGATGCCGGAACTTCGTATAGAAACGATTTACGGGTACGGATACCGGATGGTGAAAGTATGAAGAATAAACCGCTGTCAGTCCAAATTTGGCTGGTATTTGCCGCAATTACGGTAGCTGTTTCGCTGCTTTTGCTGCTTATATTCCCCTTGACTCTCAGAGATTTTTTTACGAAAGAGATCTATGCTTCCATTGAAAGCTCACAAAGTTCAATTGTCGGAACATCAACAAATAATGAATTTTTAAGAGGCAATACTGGTATGCAGAGAAGAGGCCAGGGGCAGATGATGATGCGGAATAATCGTGTTGTCAATCATTTATTGATATCTTCCCAGGGTATTATCAATTCTGGTTCTTTGCCGGTGGATTTTCTTTCTCAGGTTCAGGAGCAGGCTGAACAACAAACAGATTCCACAAAAAGATACAGTGACCAGGCAGGAGGAGAAAAAATATTTTATGTGATCACTGCAGTTGCTTCCGAGGGTGAAGGAGCATTTTTGGTCTCATATATGTGGGATTCTTATCGTGAAGATTTGGTACAGACGCTTTTTAATAGACTGGCTGTCATTTTACTGATGGTACTGCTCTTAAGCTGGATCCCTGCTTTGTGGCTGGCCCGCTATCTCACACACCCTCTTGTGGCATTGGGTGAAAAGGTGAAAAAACTGGCTGATCGTGACTGGCATGAACCAGTTAGTCTGGCGCGAAGCGATGAAATCGGGCAGTTGGGTGATTCCATAGAACAGCTGAGAATACAATTAGCCGCACAGGATGAAGCCCAGCAATCATTTTTTCAATACATTTCCCATGAGCTTAAAACACCGGTCATGGTGATCAGAAGTTATATTCAGGCATTAAAAGATGGTATTTACCCTAAAGGGGACCTGCATAACAGCGCCCAGGTAATAGAGGATGAATCATTAAGGCTGGAAAAAATTATCCGTAATTTGCTTTATATGAGCAAACTGGATTATATGGAAAGTCGGCAATCTGATCATAAACTGATTCACTTCAATGAAATCATTGAAAAAGTTGTGGATAGACTGAGCTGGCAAAGATCCGAAATCGATTGGGTGCTTCAGCTTACTCCGGTTATGATCAGAGGAGTTGAAGAACAATGGGTAGTTGTATTGGAAAATTTATTGGATAATCAGATTCGTTATGCCAAAAGCAAAATAGAAATATACTTAAGAAAGGATGTCCGGCAGCCAGATAAGGTGATTTTGCGTATTTATAATGACGGACCTGTGATCGAAGAAGATATTCTTGAAAACATTTTTGAACGTTTCCAAAAAGGAAATCAGGGAGAATTTGGGCTTGGCCTTACAATTGTCAGCCGGGTAGTGAACAAACATGGAGGGGAATTATGGGCTGAAAATGAAAAAAATGGAGTATCATTTTTTATTAAATTAAATATGTAAATAAAAATCCCCGGTTAACGGGGATTTGCCTTTTATAATAATGTTTTGCAATTATGCAAACTGGGAGATCAGCTGCCTGATTTCGGTGAGCATATCTTTACGTTCCTCGTCTGTTACAGTGGTAACAGCGCAAAGATTCTTCCCTTTATATTCCGCAAAACCGCAAAAGCCCAAAAAGCCATTTACCAGAGAATGGGTAATAACGTTTTGCATACCTGAAGTTTCCGCAGATTTAGCATCAGCGCCTGAGGTAGTAATGAATAAACCTTTTTTATCAGTCAGTAAGCCCCGGGGGCCAGTCTTGGTATATTCATAGGCAAAGCCCAGGCTGAATATACGATCCATATAACCTCTAAGTATTGCTGGTACAGAACTCCACCAGATCGGAGCCACAAAAACGATAATATCAGCAGCCTTTATATCTTTTTGCTCTTGTGCGATATCTGCAGGTAAATTGCCGTTGTGGAATCCGGCAAAATCCTGGGCACTTAAAAGGGGATCAAATTTCATGGCATAAAGATCCTTCATTAAAACGGATGCCCCTTTCTTTTCCAGTTCTTCATGCACTACTTTGGCTATAGATCCATTAAAGCTTAATGGATTCGGATGGGCATAAAGTATTACAGCATTCATTTAAAAAACCTCCAAAATATGTGTTAACTATAGTTTTGACCATATAAACGTATTATATTTAATCTCAAAAGGGATTTGTCAATCTCATTTCAGCATTTCTTCAACAATCTTATAATTTAGATCTGCCAGTTCAGAAATTTCCGCATAGAAAGAGTCAGGTAAAAGTATATAATAATGTAAGTATTGTCTGAAAATTATGATAATCACTATTGAAAAGCCGGGAGGTGGCCTATGAATTTAAAATGGTACGGCACCGCTGCTATTTCGGTTACTGCTGCTGATGAAACAATTCTTTTTGACCCATTCATATCTTTTAATGATGCCAACCGATTCTTATCTCTTGATGAAATAGCTGATATCCAGCATATCTTTATTACCCACGGGCATTTTGATCATTTGATGCATGTGCCCGAACTCTTGAAAACTGGCAGAGGAAAAGCCTACTGTGATGAAATAGCTGCTGATACACTTCAAAAAAGGGGAGTTGACACAGAGCGCATCATCTGTATCAAACCTGGTGACACGATCAAGCTGAATGAGTTCGAAATAAATGTTTTAAAAGGCGACCACATTGTTTTTGATCGCCTTCTGATCATCCAGACTTTATTTAACAGGCGAGTCCTCAAATGGAAAAAGAACTTGGGTAAAGTCGTGAATGGATTCAGGAAATACCCAAAAGGACAGGTGTTGATCTATAATATTAAGGCAGAAGGCCAGCAAATCCTGCACCTGGGCAGCCTGGGGATGTGCTTGGATGAAAAATACCCGATCGGTATTGATCTTCTGACCATTCCATTTCAAGGCCGTTCAGACCTGGATGATTTTGCCCTGCATTTTGTAAGAAGGATAAATCCTCAGGCAATTTTTCTTCATCATTTTGATGATTCCTTTCCCCCAGTTTCAAATGAGATTGAGACAGCTGGCTTCTTTGAAAAAATGGCAGGATTGTTTCCCGCAGTAAAAGTTATCAAGCCTGAATACCTGAAAAGTTTTAAGATATAACAACTATTAAAATGAAGCGCAAAAGATGGTAGTTAAACGGAGGTTCAAATGCCTTCGCTTATTTTAAGCCCACGTATGTAAGGAAGAATCACAATGTTTTTATTTTTGATAATCCAATGTTAAAATGATAATATTAGGTAAATATGTTTTGGGGAAAGGGCGTGTTTTTATGTGGGAGACATGTATATTTGATGTTAAGGAAAACGGAATCGCTGTTTTAACATTGAACCGGCCCAAGCAGCTCAATTCCATTAACCGCAAGCTTACCGAAGAGGTGCCGGCAATCTGCAAGATAGTCAGTGAAAACCCAGATATTAAAGTTTTGATCATTACCGGAGCCGGAGCAGGTTTTTCTGCAGGGGGAGATGTATCGACACTTGCCGGCATGACCAGTCCCATAAACTCCAAGGCTACATTTGATGCTTCTACTGCTATCGTGAAAGCAGTTTATGAACTGGAAAAACCGGTTATCGCTGCGGTAAATGGACCGGTTGCCGGCGCTTCTACTGCTACCATGATGGCCTGTGATTTGATTGTTGCGGCCGATACGGCTAAATTTGGCTTTAATTTTATCAATCTGGCTTTTACCCCTGACAGCGGCAGTTCCTACTTTTTAGTGCAAAAAGCAGGCTACCATAAAGCTCTGGAGATACTATGGTTCGGAAAGGTATTAGACAGCCAGGAGGCCCTTGCATTAGGTTTGGTAAACAAAGTGGTCTCTGCTGAAGAAGTTATGCCGGCAGCAGAAAAATGGGCGGAAAAACTTTTGCGCTCACCCCTTTACACGGTTTGGATGGATAAGAAACTGGCGCGCGCTGCGTTAAAGAATGATTTTTATCAACAGGCTGAATTGGAGAGCCTGGATCAGGTTTTAGCATGGTCTTCAGATGATTTTAAAGAAGGGGCAACGGCTTTTATTGAAAAGCGCCGCCCGCAGTTTAAAGGCCGATAAATAATTGTTTTAAGAGCCACCTGCAAATGTTTCAGGTGGCTTTTTTACGTCATTAAAAAGAAAAAATCATAATTACTTTAATAGGCAGTTTTAGGGTATTATATTATCAATATATATTTGAGGAGGGATATTATGCCAGTATTGATTAAAGATGATATTTATTATGTAGGCGTACAAAATTCTGACCTAAGAATATTTGACATTGTAATGGTAACGGAATATGGTACCAGTTATAATGCTTATCTTGTAAAGGGCAGTGATAAGACTGTCCTGATCGAAACTGTTAAAGAAAAGTTTTTTGATGAATACATCAAAAAGATTCAGGAAGTTGTGAATTTAAGTGAAATCGATTATCTGATCATGAACCATACGGAACCTGATCATGCCGGATCAGTGGAAATGCTTCTTGAAAAGATCCCCGGGCTGACCGTTTTGGCTAGTTCAACCGCCATTGATTTTCTCAAAGAAATCGCCAATCGCAATTTTAAGTCCCGGGCGGTAGAACATGGGGAGGAACTTGACCTGGGAGGGAAGACCCTGCGCTTTATCAGTGCGCCTTTCCTGCACTGGCCGGATTCCATGTACACCTATGCAGTTGAAGACCGGGTTTTGTTTACCTGTGATTCCTTTGGCAGTCATTATGCAGATGAACGGGTATTCAATGATTTGATCGGCGGAGATTTCTATGATGCTTATAAATATTATTTTGATGGTATCATGGGACCTTTTAAACCATATGTATTGGAAGCCCTGGATAAGATCAAAGATTTGTCTATTGATATTATCTGCCCCGGACATGGCCCGGTACTGAGGGAAAACCTGGAGTATTATATGAATTTATATCAGGAGTGGGCAGCACCACCCGCATCTGCTGGGGATAAGCCGCTGATCGTATTGGCTTATGTCAGTGCATATGGTTATACTGCGCAACTGGCGGAAAGTATTGCCGAAGGTATCAATTCCATGGGCGATTTTGAAGTGAAACGGTATGACATGGTTTATACCCCGGTAGAGGAAGTAATTAATGAAGTATTATATGCTGACGGGTTACTGGTAGGCTCCCCGACCCTTAATGGGGATGCGCTGCCACAGGTCTGGCAATTGATAACCTCTCTTTCTCCAATCATCCATGCCGGAAAGGTAGCGGCAGCGTTCGGTGCTTATGGTTGGAGCGGCGAGGCAGTCCCAGCTATTGAAAATCGTCTGCAGGCATTGCGCATGAAAGTCCTGCCTGGTTTGAGAGTTCGATTCAAACCTTCACAAAAAAGTCTGGATGAAGCTTTCACCTTAGGAAACGATTTTGCGAGAGCAGTCCTTGATAAAAAACTGGATAGATCACAGATCAAATGGAAATGCCTGATTTGCGGTTATGAACACATAGGCGCAGAACCCCCTGAAGTATGTCCTGCCTGTGGTGTTGGCAAAGAAAATTTCGTACAGGTAATGGCAGAGGATGAATTCAGCAATGACACCGGGGAAAAATTTGTGATCATCGGCAGCGGGATCGCTGCATTGTCTGCGGCAGAAGCGATCCGCAAGCGCAATAAAACCGGAGAGATTTTAATGCTCACCGAGGAACCATACCTTCCTTATTTCAGGCCGGCCCTGTCTGATTACCTTAGTGAAGAATTAAGCGATGAAAGACTTTATGTACATCCTGAAAAATGGTATGAGGAGCACAAAATCGTTGTGAAAACCGGGTGTACTATAACGGCCATCGATGCCAAAGAAAAAGTTTTAAAAGCTGGTGATGAATCGTTTACATACGATAAACTGATCGTTGCCACCGGAGCCCGCAGTAATATACCGCCGATACCCGGAACCGAAAAGGCTGGAGTTTATGCGTTAAGAAACCTGGAAGATGCCATGAAGTTAAAAGCAGCTATAAAAACTGCTAAAAAAGCAATCGTCATTGGCGGCGGGGTCCTGGGGTTAGAGGCCGTATGGGAAATGGTCAGCTCTGGTCTTAAGGTATCTGTTGTAGAGTTTAACGATCGCTTAATGCCCAGACAGTTGGACGAAACTTCATCCCTTCGCCTGCAGGATATTATCCGCTCCAAAGGAGTGGAATTGTTACTGGGTGAGGCCACTGACGAAATTCTGGGTGAAGGGGGAGCTGTAGGTGTCAAACTGAAGAGCGGTAAAGTTGTAGAGGGAGATCTTATTCTGCTTTCTACCGGTGTAAAGCCTAATGTAGAAATAGCTGCCCAGGCAGGACTGGAAACTAAGCAGGGTATTGTGGTAGACAGCCAGATGCGGACCAGTATTTCGGATATTTTTGCTGCTGGAGACAGTGCCCAATTTGGAGAAAGAATGATCGGCCTGTGGCCGGTTTCTACTGAAATGGGCCGGGTTGCTGGAGCTGCTGCTGCCGGGGACTGGATCGAATATACACCACCAGCACTTTCTACGATGCTGGTGGCTTTTGATCAGGAAATTTTCTCACTGGGTGATGTGAATGTTGACCCCAATCAGTATCGGATTACCGAAACAATAGATCCGGTACAGGAATATTATAAAAAGAGCTATATTAAAGACGGAGTTCTGGTGGGCGAGATCATCATTGCCAAAAAAGTCGATTCCAGCAGTACATTAGAGAAACTGGGGCGTGATCAGGAGGGCAAGAAACGGTATAACAAGTGGCAGTGCAAGGTTTGCGGTTATATCCATGAAGGACCTGAGCCGCCTGATGAATGCCCGGTATGCGGGGTATCCAAGGATATGTTTGATCCGCTGGAATAAGCTCAGTTAGTTAAGTATATTTTAGTGAGGATAAATTGTGACGATTTTACTTAGCCTAATAATAGGAATGTTTGCAGGAATACTGGGAGCTATTTTAGGGATCGGCGGCGGCATAATTATGCTGCCGCTGGCAAAATTATTACTGGGTCTGGACTCAGCAACAGTGGTGGGAACTACTCTTTTCGCCGTATTCTTTACCGCTGCTTCCGGTTCTTTTGGTCATTTTAGAAAAGGCAATGTAAATGTAAAAAGCGG
>JAAZFJ010000142.1 GCA_012511795.1 Syntrophomonadaceae bacterium | reverse complement strand
GAAAATATGAATGTAGGTGAGTATAATATATATACCAGGGATTAAAAGATGCTCACCTGACAAACCTGTCAATTGCTCTTGGCATGAGAGAAGAGATTGCTTGACTTAAAAAGCTATTTGTGTTAATTTCTTATTTGGGTTACACAATTGTAACCGCACAGTTCGGGTCATAAATGGCAGAGCCTACCTGGAAACTGGCGAGTCTGAATTTGTGGAGGTGCATATAATGAATGCAGTAATGAAAACCGGTGGTAAACAGTACAAAGTAAGTGAAGGCAATATTTTAAAGGTGGAAAAAATCGATGCTGAAGTAGGCGATAAAATCACCTTTGATGAAGTGCTCTTCCTAACTGATGGTGAAGGTAATGTTAAAGTTGGAAACCCTGTAGTAAGTGACGCCAAGGTTATTGCGGAAGTTATTCAACAGGGACGGGACAAGAAAGTAATTGTCTACAAGTATAAACGCAGAAAAAATTACCATAAAAAACAAGGACACCGTCAACCGTTTACAAAAATAAAGATTGAAAAAATAGAAGGATAACTTATTTGTACACAATGATATCAGGAGGTGTTTTACATGGCTCATAAAAAAGGTGTTGGTAGTTCCAGGAACGGAAGAGACAGTCACTCTAAACGACTTGGAGTTAAAAGATATGATGGTCAGGTAGTCAGAGCAGGCAATATACTGGTCAGACAAAGGGGAACTAAAATTCACCCTGGCAACAATGTTATGATTGGCGGAGATGACACTTTATTTGCAATCATTGATGGAAGAGTTAAGTTTGAAAGAAAAGGCAAGGATAAAAAGCAGGTCAGTGTATACGCAATAGAAGATAGTGTAAATGTAGTCAAAGCCTAACTTGTTTGAATTTGCAACCCCTGGAATTTTTCAGGGGTTTTTGTTATTATTAGGTAAAAATTAAGGGGGAGAGCCAGTGGATGCTGATAAAACGGTTCAATTACTGAGGAAAATGAGACATGAATTTGGCAATCATCTTCAGGTTTTAAGTGGTTATCTGGAACTGCAGCAACCTGAAAAAGTAAAGGAATATGTAAATAAGCTGATCCTGGCTATGAGGGCGGAAAGAAAGATCTTTGAGGCTACGGAAGGGGAAGTTACCGTTTATTTGTACGAACAGCTGTTATCAGCCAGGGATGCTGGCCTGACAATGGAATATAAAGATATAAGAATTAGTAATATTAAACCACTGGAGCAAGCTAGTGAACCACTTAAAAGCCTGCGCCGTATAACACAGAATGTAAATGCTGACCACTTCACTTTCGAAGTTGTAATTCATACTACTTTGGAACAAGATATAGTAATAGATTATTTCTCAGAAGCATTTGCAGTGAATCCACAGCGAGTAATTATCAAGGAGTAAAAAATGTTTATTGATTATGCCAAAATAAATGTCAAAGCCGGTGATGGAGGCAATGGCGTAGTTGCTTTCCGACGCGAAAAGTATGTACCCATGGGTGGGCCTTCCGGGGGAGACGGAGGCCGGGGCGGCAGTATTATTTTTAAGGCTGATGAAGGGCTCAGCACCTTAATGGATTTTAAATACCGGCGTCACTTTAAAGGTGAGCGGGGTTCCCACGGTCAGGGCAAAAATATGCACGGCGCCGGAGGAGAAGATACCATTATTAAAGTACCCGTAGGGACTGTCATAAAAGATGATGAAAGTGACGAAGTGATAGCTGACTTGACTGAGCATGGACAGGCAGCTCTGGTAGCCCGAGGCGGACGGGGTGGCCGGGGAAATGCCCGTTTTGCATCTCCCGCCAATAAAGCCCCTTCTTATTCTGAAAATGGAGAACCAGGGGAAGAAAAATGGGTCAGACTTGAGCTTAAACTCCTGG
>JAAZFJ010000141.1 GCA_012511795.1 Syntrophomonadaceae bacterium | reverse complement strand
GGATAGATCCCCAGCTTTACTCCCTGGTATAAATAATAAAGCAGCCCTCCCGGTTCGGAATTATTACCAGGAGGTACCATAAGATTTGCCATAGGCAAATTTGCCAGCAACACTCCAAATGCAATGGGTAACAGCAGTAATGGTTCATATTTTTTTACGATTGCCATATAAATCAGTACACATGCTACAACGATCATCAGCAGTTGCTGCCAGGTCATGGCCGGAAAACCTGAAGAACTCCAGATTTTTATTAGTATATCAGCTAAAGATAAAGACATTATTATCCCCCCTACTACTGCAGTGCAAGAAGGATGTCACCTGTTGATACAGAAGCACCTTTAGCAACAATGATCTGTGCAACGACTCCATCCCGCGGAGCAACAATTTCGCTCTCCATTTTCATGGCTTCAAGAATAATCAAAACATCGCCATTTTTCACTGATGCTCCTTGCTGCACCTTGATATCAAGAATGCTGCCTGGCATCGGTGCTTTCACCAGTTCACCGGTTACAGTACTTATATGTGCTGCCGGGGCTGCAGGAACAGCGGTTACAGGGACAGATTCCTGCGCCGGTGCTGCTGCAACTTGAGTCGTCTTAACTATACTGGCCTGGCCTCTTTCCACTTCAACTTCATAACTTTTATCATTGATGGTTACAATGTATTTCATTGGCTTTATTCCTCCCACATTAGGATTTAATCAATTTATCAATCAATGGCCTTGATCATTTTGAATTGCAGTTCGGATAGGGGAATCTGAGATTCATCACTGATAATGGCCATGATCATGGCTGCTGTTTTTTCATCTACACCCAGGAGTTTCAGTTCTCCGGCAGTCCATTGTTCACCTTCCATTTCCTGATCTGCAGGGACCTGCCTGATATCAGTTTTTTGAAAGGCCATTTCTTTTTTTTGCATTAGTTCGGAAATATATGTCAATATACTTGATTGGAACTGTATTAAAAAACTTAGCAGGATCAGCACCAAAAACACAATTCCGAAACCTATCAGCGATACGATCACGCTGTCTGCGAAAGTCATGCGAATCCTCCTCTATACTTTCTTTATGGCATAGTTCACCTTTAATGCCGCACTTTCTTCTCTATGCCTGAAGAAATTTTCCGCGATCTGGGGAAAAGCAATATAGGAAAGAACATCCTCATCGTTTTTCGCCATGCTGCCTAACTCTTTTTTGGCCTTTTCAAATCCAGGTTCCAGATCATCGGCAAATCTATGGGTCAAAGGTTCTTCATCTCCCAAAACCATTCTTACGATATCTTGATTCAATTCACCGGGGGGCTGACCATACTCACCTTTCAAATAGGCTTTTAATTCATTGGAAAGGCTTTTATACCTTTCTCCCATCAGTACGTTGGTAACTGCCTGCACACCTACAATCTGGCTCATAGGAGTTACCAGGGGCGGATACCCCATATCTTTTCTTACACCTGGGATCTCCTGCAGTACCAGGGGCAGTTTATCCAGATTATTCTGCTGTTTAAGCTGCGCAATAAGGTTTGAAATCATTCCTCCAGGCACCTGATAAACCAGGGCATCTGCATCGGTACCAAGTACGTAGGGTTCCAGAAGTCCGGATTGTATAAATTTTTCTTTTAAAGGCTTGAAATAATCATTAATTTCTTTAACAATCGCTACATCCAGGCCTGTTTCAAAACCAGACTGGGTTAATGCATAATGCAGTGATTCAGTGGCAGGCTGGGAGGTACCGCCGGAAAAACTGGAAATAGCACAATCGATCCCGTCACACCCGGCTTCAACAGCCTTATAATATACGATAGGCGCAAGGCCGGTAGTAGAATGGGTATGCAGGAATACAGGCTTCTTTATGGTTTCTTTCAGGACTTTGATCAAATCATAGGCTTCTTGCGGCCCCATAATCCCTGACATATCCTTAATGCAGACGGAATCAACCCCCATCTCTACAAGCTGTTTTCCCATTTGAGCATATTTCTCCAGGTTATGAATAGGGCTTATGGTATAGCTTATAGCACCTTGGGCATGGCCGCCGCTTTTTTTTGTCTGATCTACAGCCACTGCAATATTTCTAAAATCATTAAGAGCATCAAAAATTCTAATAATGTCTATGCCATTAAGGATGGAGTGTTCCACAAATTTTCTTACCACATCATCAGGGTAATGTTTGTAACCCAATAAGTTCTGGCCTCTTAAAAGCATTTGCAATTTAGTCTTTTGTATTTTTGATTTAATTTTTCTGAGCCTTTCCCATGGATCTTCATTTAAGTATCTTAGGCAGGTATCAAAAGTAGCACCGCCCCAGCATTCCACGGAATAATAACCAGCCTCATCGATTTTTTCAAGAATGGCAGCAAAATCTTCAAAAGGCAATCTTGTTGCAATTAGAGACTGGTTGCCATCTCTTAAGACAGTTTCTGTTATATTTACTTTCATAACTCCACTCCATTCTGCTGTACGATTATTCATTCATTTATTTGGTAATATCATATGCTTTATAAAGCAAATAAATAAAAAAATACCTTTCCCTCAGGAAAGCTACCATAGAAGTTAGTCAATACTAAAAACGAAAATTATTATTTATATGTTACATCAGAATAATCGGAATAAACAAGCATAAAATATCTGGTTTCATGCTATATACTGTATACCTGTATACCGGCTATCAGTTCAGCATAATCAAACAGGACTATGGTTTACATAATTTTCTATTTGACTTATATATTATAAGAATAGATAAAAAACCGCCAAATTTGTTTCTCGAATATCAAAATGGCGGTTTAATAACAGACTATATTATTTTACAGTAACATTAATAAAATTGTCTCTTGTTTTACACTTTAATGGCTTTATATTCCTTAGTTATTGCAATAATGGCGCTTTCGGTCGGCATACGCTCGCCGCTGGAACCGGATGCATAACCGTCAGCATCAGAATTGGCAATGGAATATTGTGCAGTTGCTGCATTTGCAAAAGGACCACCATGGGTTAGAATAAAAACTTCCGGGTTAACTGCGCGGGCGGCCAAACACATTTTTTGTACCTCGGCTGTGGCTTGCTCCAGGGTCATCACTTCTTTGGCCCCGGTTAGACCTCCGCTGGTTACGCCGATGATAGCTCCGATCACATCGGCACCAGCCTCTGCCATGATCCGGGCTTCTGTTTCATTAAAAGCCCAGGCTACTGTAAATATGTCTTTCATATGCGCCGCTTTAATCAGTTCAACTTCCCTGGAAAAGCCTATACCTGCATCCTCCAGCTGTTTCGCAAAGGTTTCCCCATAGAGTCCGGCAAATGGCTCATTAGTAATCCCGGAAAATCCCATGTCCATCATTTCGTCAATGATCTTATCCAGATTGACGGCTGGATTATGGGCTCCCAGACCAGCTATACAGGGGGCATTTTTGACCACCGGAATGATTTCATTTGCCATTGCTTTTACGCAAAGATTACAATCTTCATAAGGCATCCAGGCCAAAAGAGTGGGCAGACCCATCATACGATATTTAGCGGTGGAATAAACCGCTACCAGATCAGCACCTCCCAGGTCAGCACATTTAGCAGTCAAACCCGTTCCAGCCCCAAACATCAGCAGTGCCCGGCCGGCTTTAACCTGTTCATGGAGCCGGCTCACTACTTCATTTCGCTTATATTGCTTTGCCATAACTAAACCTCCTTTAGCTATGTTATTAAAAAGGAATTACATATGGCCGGTCTGATCTACTACCTTTTGTCCATTGTCCCTTCAGCATATCCAGCAGCAATTCTGCCATAAATTCAGCAAATACCGGGTCATTCATATGTTTGTCCACCAGAATCACTTCAACATTTTCTTTTCTGGGATCAATCTTTGCCTTTAAAGCTTTTACATACTGTACGGAACGCCGTGACCACTTTGGATTATCTTCATCGGCAATCCATACCGGTCCAGCTCCGGGGCCTGCCCATCCCAGTTCAATATCCGGTTCAGCCAAATCGCAAGCTCCCCATCCCTGCATAGGTATACATAAAACACTGGGCCCCTGGGCAGCATTTAATTTCTCTGCCATATGCTCCCCTATTCGGTATACTTCGTCCATGGATACTCCAACGCAGGTAACGGTAGGATTGTGCTCATAAAGGGCTCTGCCCGGCTGGTCGGTTTCCTTTAATAATCTTTCAGGCACAGTATTTTTAGGACCAAAGTTGATCAGGTCCAGTCCGCCGGGGGCGATGACCTGAGGAATACCCAGTTCCCCGGCGGCTGTCATCCGATCAGGGCCGGCACTTAAAACTCCACCCAGCATTTCATCTGCAATTTCATGGGTGGTAATATCCAGCATTCCGGTAATATAGCCATCGCGAATCAATTCTTCCATAGATCTTCCTCCGCTGCCAACTGCATGGTTTATGATCAAATCATACCCAGCCTTTTCCATCACTGAAGATGCATGCAATACACAGGGTGTTGTAACACCAAACATCATACAGCCTATAAGGGGTTTTTCTTCTATTCCTTCCATGACTGGAGCAGATACCATTCCTACAACTGCTCCTGCAGCATTATTGAGAATTCCGCGGGTAACCTTATTCAGGCCGGCTTCGGCAATGGGATATAGCATACAGATGTCACTGGTGCCCACATATGGTGCTACATCACCTGATGCCATAGTGGTAAGCATGATTTTAGGAAAACCGATGGGAAGTGTTTGCATGATCCGGGTAGCTATACTGGCTCCCATTGATCCACCATAGGCAACAATACCGTCCAGCTTTCCTTCGGAGACCATCTCACCAACCAGTTTGATTGCTCCTTCTGCAATCAAATCAGATGCGCCTTTGCGGTCCAGTGCAAATATATCTTCTTTTTTCTTGCCAACCTTGCTTACTACATTACTTACGCTAATATCAGCCCATCCTACTTCATGGCCTACACTTAGCTCCAATATAATAGCATCAGCACCGGCAGCCTTAACCCTTTGCGCCAAAAATTTTATCTCGTCTCCTTTAGTATCAAGAATTCCCGCTACAATGATCTGCTTTTTTGTCATACTTTTCCCTCCTTTAATGTTTGTTTCCTCCCATTTACCAAACCATATCAGATCGTTTTCCATTTGCAGGTAAGGAACCACCTCTGAACAATCGGTCTTTAAACAAACTTCAAAATCCTCATAACTTTTTGTTTTTATCATTACTTTTCCACTTGCTGATTCCATAAACGCTGTTCGGGCATCAGGATATGCACTAAGTAGGGCTCTAGCAGCCTTCGATGCATCGGAATATTTCAATTCTATCCCCATGCTTCCTGCGTTTGTCTCCAGTTCCTGCAGCAAATATCCGGCACAATATGCATCATCAAGAACAAATTTTCCATACTGTCCGGCACATACCACGGTTATTCCGCAGGAAGAAGCCTGTGCAGTCATTAAAGCTACCCTGGCACAGGACCGGGCATTTAAAAGACTTGCTATAAACAAATGCACACAATTCTTTGCTTTGTCTATAACTCTGGTCCCATTACTGGTACAAAGCGCTACATCTCTGTCTTTAAGCGGAAATCTTCCGG
>JAAZFJ010000140.1 GCA_012511795.1 Syntrophomonadaceae bacterium | reverse complement strand
TTCTTCGTATGTGTAATTCGACATTTAAATTCACCTGCTTTAGCTGCTAGTATCTTAATTATATATCAAATAAATAATCGTGTTTTATCGTTTTGAAAATCTTATAAAATTAAGGAAGTCAAGTCTGCCCGTGATAATAAAAGTCAAAAATCGACTCCCAAATGGTAAATGAGCATAAAAGAAAAAGAATTAAATACATACTCAATTCTAATTTTAATTAATTTTTGTCAAATTAATCCGTAATAAAAGCAGGAAATCCAAGATTTATGGTGAAGTATACAATGGGTAATTAGACCCATAAACATTATTTATGTTTATTTTTAATAATTTTGTTGAATCTTAATAGAAATTTCTTGACTTAAAAGATAATAGATGGATTTTAGTGATAAGTCATTGAAACTCTGGTCTACAAAATATAACAGCAGTGGTGTTGCGTGATGATTTATATATCTATTGGCTGCGTAGCTTTTATTCTCATGTTGATTTTTGATCTGAATAAGATCAGGCTCGATCATAGATATTTAAATTCATTATTTATGGTGGGGATATTGTTGCTGTTGTTTTGTTCGGCTGCGATCGCATTGAATGATTTTAATAGCCAGATTTTGACTTCCTGGAGATGGATTACCGGGATTCTGGCTTTATTTTCTCTGATACTTTTAATATATACTCTTTTTGGAGCCATACCCTTTAAGAAAACCTATATTGAATATGAAAGGAATACCGTTGTTTATACAGGAATCTACGCGCTTTGCAGACATCCGGGAGTGTTGTGGTTTTTCTTTTTTTATCTTTTTTTGGGATTCACCCTGGAAAGCAAATTAATGCTGATTGCTGCCTTAGTATGGACATGTATGGATTTAGTCTACGTTTTTATTCAAGATCGTTGGATTTTTCCAATAACCTTGGAGAATTATCAGGATTATAAAAAGGAGGTACCTTTTTTAATACCTAATCTAACCAGTTTTCTAAGTTTTATTCATTATTACTGGGGAAAGGTGAGTGAATGAACTTGACTGAACAAAACCTTAAAACCAAAAGCAGGAAATATTTTGACAAGCAAGCAGTCAGATATGATCAAAGCTGGGATGGCAAATATTGTCGTCAAATGTACGCAAGCGTATTTGAGAAAATACGTTCATCTTATCCCTTTTTTTCACTGCTGGATGTTGGATGCGGCTCAGGCACCTTGCTAGCTATGATAAAAAAAGAATTTCCTGATATTCAGGCTGCCGGAATTGATCTGTCGGAAAAAATGATCGCTCAGGCAAAAATGCTTTTAGGATCGGATATCCTTTTGCAGGCAGGGGATGTTGATCAGATGCCCTGGCCTGATAATACTTTTGACCTGTTAGTATGCAATGCATCTTTTCACCATTATCCAGATCCTCAAAGGTCATTGCAGGAGATGCAGCGGGTTTTAAAACCCCAAGGCAGGTTGGTGATGGCCGATCCCTGGTGGTCTGATAAGGTTCGCAGGATAATCAATTACTATTTAAAGTCGCCCTTCAATGCAAGTGGTGACGTATATATCTATTCCCGCCAGGAAATAGAGAATCTCCTGGCCCATGCAGAATTTCATTCCGTTGAGTGGAATTTGATTGACAGGACTTACTATATATTGACCGCTGATGCAAATAAATAAGCAGCGAACCCAATTGGGGAGATATTTATGAATCTGGACCAAAAATTAAAAAACAAGCAATTTGATCAAATCTGGCAGGAGTACTGCGGTTTTTTAGATTTTTCCATGGATCAATACATGGAAATTCAAAATCGTCTCATGCTGGAACAAATCGAAATATACGCGGGATGTGAACTGGGCAGAAGAATCATGAAAGGCAACAAGCCTTCTACCATAGATGAATTCAGGCAATCGGTCCCACTTACCCGTTATGCGGATTATGCTGATTTGCTATTGCCGCGTATTGAATCCGTCCTGCCATCCAAACCTTTGGTATGGATCCAAACCACCTGGGAGGGAGCAAAAAATCCAATTAAAGTGGCACCATATACTGAGAGTATGATCAAATTTCATAAAAACTGTTTTATTACATGTTTGATTCTGGCCACCAGTAATGAAAAAGGTCAATTCAGTTTAAGAGGCGGCGAGAATTTTCTTTACGGCCTGGCTCCTCTCCCTTATCTTACGGGTTTGGCACCGCTGATTCTGGAGGACGAAGTATCTGTAAATTGGCTGCCGCCGGAAAAAGATTCGGTAAATATGAGCTTTAGCCAAAGAAACAAGCTTGGATTTAAATTAGGTATGCAAAATGGAGTCGATCTTTTCTTTGGACTTAGCAGCGTTATAGCAAAAATCGGCGACCAATTTTCATCTGCCGGAGGATCAGACAGTAAGATCAATCCATTAAATAATTCTATAAAAATGAATTACCGCTTGCTTAAAGCATGGAAAAACAGTAAAGAACAAAGAAGTCCCATACGGCCGAAAGATATATGGACATTAAAGGGACTTATCTGTTCCGGCACAGATTCCGCCAGTCTTAAATCTAAAATCGAGGAAGACTGGGGCATAAGACCTTTGGAAATATTCGGCGGAACTGAAACTACCTGTATTGCTACTGAAACCTGGAGCAAAAACGGTCTGGTTTTCTTTCCGGAAGTTTGTTTCTATGAATTTATCCCCTGGTCTGAATTGCAAAAAAACTTAGATGATTCAAATTATGTCCCCCATACTTATCTGATGGATGAACTCCAGGCTGGAACTGACTATGAATTAGTTATATCTAATTTTAAGGGCGGCGCCTTTGCCAGGTATCGTGTAGGTGATATTTTTAAATGTATTTCTCTGAGCAATGAGGCTGATGGTTTAAAAATACCTCAATTTACCTATATTGACCGAGAACCTGGGCTGATAGATATAGCAGGTTTTACACGTATTTCCGAATCTACGATTAACGAAGCATTAAAACTATCTAAACTAGATATCAATGACTGGTGTGCACTAAAAGAATATGATAATCAGAATCGAGCTTTTTTACACCTTTATGTTGAGGTAAGCCCAAAGGGAGTGCACACTGCATTGACTCGGGATATTATAAATGAGCATCTAGCCATCTATTTTCGCTATATAGACACTGATTACAAAGATCTAAAATCATTACTGGGTCTAGAGCCGTTGCAAGTGACTATTATCCCAACCGGGACCATAAAACGATTTACAGAAATCTTTGGGAGAAAACCCCGTAAAATAAATCCCTATCATTTTGATATGATCGAACTCTTGAAACTATCCCGTAATGGGGAATACAGGAGCGCAAAATGATTTATTTAGAATTATTCTTTACAGCTTTGCCAGTTATAGCTTTATGCAGTTACACAATATTACTGCTATTCTTTTGTATCTCGCAAAAAGATCGCTTGATTCGAGCTTTTATGCTAGTTTTGACTGCAATGATTTTATGGACCGCCTCCGCGGTGTTTATGTCCACTGAACTTTACCCAAGTGTATTATTTTGGGATAAGGTCATGGTAACCGGTATGATTACCGCCACATTTTTACTTTATTATTTTGTCTCGATTTTTACCAATACATTGAATGTGTACCGTACTGCATTATGGGGTCTCGGTACTACGATTTTTATAATTGTTAATTTGATGGGCCTCATTGTAACTGACGCCAGCGTTATTTCAAAAACCGTCACATTATTAGGCTGGGAATTTAATGTAGTAAAATTCAACTATTCTCTTGGTATTATGGCTGCACCCCTATATGCTTTTGCATTGGCACTTATTATTTCTACACTCATAAAAGCCAGGCGTAATATAAACAATAAGGATGTTTCTCCTTCTCCCGGCAGTATAAAACTGGTTTCAAATGGTATTGCAATTATTTTTATAGGAACTCTTTGCAACCTTATTCCAGCCCTGGGGCAATATCCGATTGATATATTGGCCTGCTTTATAAATGCTTTCCTGCTGGTGATTGCAATATATAAATACCGCCTGGTTGAACTCCGGTTTATGATTACCCGTGGATTGGTTTATTCATTTTTTGTCATATTACTTACAATTGCCTATATATTCAGTGTTTTCTTTATTGAAAATCATCTTAATGAAGAATTTCGCAGCATCATTCCTTATTACACTACATTGGTAGCACTGGCAGTAGCAATTACACTACAGCCTCTGTATAGACTGTCCTCTAAAATAGTGGACAAAATATTTTACAAAGCAGAGTATACCCAGCGCCAAGCACTGCGCCAATTCAGTACCCGGATATCTAACAATTTGGATTTATACGGCATAGCTAAAGAACTCATCGAAGCTGTTCAGCTTGCATTGAACGCATCCCATGTGTTGCTTCTGCAAAAAAACGATGAGAACAAGAATTACAAAGTTATTGCCAGTTCATCGCAATTATTCCAACCTGATCTGTTGATTTCCTTTGACAATCCGGTTATTAAATGGATGAAGAAAAATAACACCGGTCTCAGTCGGGAGCAATTATATTATCATCCTATTCTGAAAGCCATGTGGGAGCAGGAAAAAGAACAGCTATATAATGCCGGCATTGAACTGATCATTCCGATTAAGATACGCGATGATATTATCGCATTACTGATGCTGACCAGAAGAAAAAATAATGTTGCTTATACACTTGATGATTTGGACCTACTGACTTATTTAGGAGCTTCTTCCGCGGTAGCTTTTGAAAATGCCCGTTTATATACCAGGTCCCAGGCAGATGCCATAACAGACTCTTTAACCAAGCTCTATAATCACAGATTCTTTCGTCAGGCATTAACCGATGAAATCAATAAAATTGGTTCTGCTGAGTTATCTCTGCTTATGATAGACCTGGATCTTTTCAAGTTGTATAATGACCTTTACGGCCACTTCGAAGGTGATCGCGCACTGGAAATGGTTGCTGAAATTTTGAGACGTAATGTAGGTAACCGGGGTATTATTTGTCGTTACGGTGGTGAAGAATTTACGGTCATATTGCCCTATTACGATGCCAGATCAGCTTTCGAAATTGCGGAAAAAATCCGCGCTGATATTGAAGCCTACTTCTTTAACGACAATGATGTTACACAGAGATTTTTGACTGCCAGTATCGGTATCTGTACATATCCGCATACAGCCCCCAATACTGAAGAATTGCTTAAACGTGCTGATTTAGCTATGTATACTGCAAAAAATCAGGGTAAAAATCAAACGGTTATCTATACACCTAAGATTATGGCTAAAGAGAGTTCGTCCCGGTACCATACAGATGAATTGTTCAGACCCAATTATACTGCTACCATCTATGCCCTAGCTGCAGCAATAGATGCGAAGGATCACTATACTTTCGGACATTCACAAAGAGTTGCTTCATATGTAACAGTCCTTGCCCATGAAATGATGCTGGACAGCGCGCATATAGAAATACTTCAGGAAGCAGCTCTTTTACATGATATAGGCAAACTGGGAATCCCTGAACATATTCTTACCAAAGCCGGTAAATTAAGCAGCGAAGAATATGATGTAGTGAAAAAGCATGTGGAAATGTCCATTACTATTATTAAACACTTACCTACTCTGAATCACGTTATCCCTGCGGTTATAGGGCATCATGAAAGATGGGACGGCAAAGGATATCCTAGAGGCCTAAAAGGAGAGAATATACCTTTTTCAGCCAGATGTTTAGCAATCGCAGATGCCTTCGATGCTTTAACCTCTAACCGTCCATATCGGGCTGGCTTAACTGTAAGCAATGCACTGACTGAGATAAAAAATAATCTGGGCACACAGTTTGACCCGGCCATGGCTAACATGTTTATCAAATTGGTCCAGGATGGTACCATCAAAGTTGCAAAACATGCAGAAATAAAAAGCATCAGCTAATATTACCTTACACCTGTCTTTTCATATCTATAGAATCCAACCT
>JAAZFJ010000009.1 GCA_012511795.1 Syntrophomonadaceae bacterium | reverse complement strand
GTAAGAATATAATTATCCTGGGTATCGTGCCGGGAGGCTAAAAGGGCTACCCGGGAGACTACAGATTCTACAATCCCGGCAGCAATATCTTCTTTCGATTTACCGGCCCCGATCTGACTGATGACTTAAGATTCTGCAAAAACCGTACACATGGAACTGATAGAAATAGGCGTACCCGCCTCAGCTAAAGTAAAAAGATCCTCTATATCAACTCCCATGCGGTTAGCCATGATCTCGATAAATTTACCGGTGCCGGCGGAACATTTATCATTCATTAAGAAGCGGGCTACAGCTCCATTTTCCACCGTAATGATTTTGGTATCCTGTCCCCCCACATCGATAATGACACAGTCTCCGGCCATTAAATCAGCTCCGCCTTTACCGTGGCAGGTAATTTCAGTTAAAATTTTATCCGCATAATCCACCGAGATCCGCCCATAACCAGTAGCAATGACTTTTGTATTGTCAGCTCCCACTATAAAACCCAATCCACCCAGATGTTCTTTGATCCGGGCTGCCGTTTCCTTGCTGCTCCAGCCGGTAGGCAAAATAAAAGAGGTCGCTACCTTTTCTCCGTCAAAGACAACTGTTTTGGCGGCAGTAGAGCCGATATCGATGCCGATGTAATGATTTTTCATGCATGAACCTCCGAAAAGTACTCATTATTTGTATCTGATTGGCTGATATTATCAAACTCCAGCATATCGAGGATATGCTCAGAAAGCTGGCCGTAACGAGGATTGCTGCGGGTTCTGGGGCGTGGCATATCAACATCGATAATCTCTTTGACCTGTCCGGGCCGGGCAGACATGACCAGGATCCGATCTGCCAGATAGATCGCTTCATCTACGCTATGGGTGACAAAAAGCACGGTCTTGATATTTTTTTCCCAAATGCGCAATAATTCTCTTTGCATTAAAATTCTCGTATGGGCATCAAGGGCACCAAAAGGTTCGTCCATCAACAGCACCTGGGGATCATTGGCCAGTGCCCGGGCAATAGCTACCCGCTGCTGCATACCGCCGGAGAGTTCAAAAGGATAAGAATGGCGGAACTGCTTCATATTAATCAATTCCAGATAGCGCTCGGCGGTCTCTTTCTTTTTATGGGCAGAACTGCGGTCGATTTCCAATCCTAAAATAATATTCTCTTCCACCGTACGCCAGGGCAGTAATGAATATTGCTGAAAAACCATGCCTATTTGCGGATGGGGCTTATTTTGCACCTGTTCCTGGAATAAAACCTGACCGGAAGAAGCCTGCTCCAGTCCGGCAACAATACGCAGCAAGGTCGACTTGCCACAGCCGGATGGTCCGACAATGCAGATAAAATCTTTTTCAGCGACCTCTATCCAGGTATTGCTCAAAGCATGCACACGGTGTCCCCGCTCAGAGACAAAGATTTTGTCTACACCTTGAATAGAAATCAGCCCTTTTTCTTGTATCGGGTTTGACTCATGCATAATAGCATTTGTCAGAGTATAGACCGGTTTTATTTCTTCTGGCAGACTTGCCGCTTTGAGACTATACTGTGTGTTAGTTGAAGATAATTGTTGCTTCATCTATTATTTCTCCTATTTGATCTGATGCTGCCATTTAAACTTTCGGCTTTCCAAAAACCTAAAGGCAAAATCTAAAAAAGCACCTATCATACCAATGCTTATCATGCCGGTGATAACCACATCCACCCTGGCGATTTCATAAGCATGGGTAATCAAGTATCCCACCCCTGACAGACTGCCGGGCAGCATTTCGGCTGAAACTAGGCAGGTCCAGGCGCTGCCAAGACCTGTACGCATACCATTGATAATGGTTGGCGCAGCACCGGGCAGCAGAATCTTGCGGAAAATATCCCATTCATTGGCACCCAGCACGCGTGCTGACTCGATCCAGGTTTTGGGGATGCTGGAAACAGCATGGATAGAGCTGGTGACAATCGGGAAAAAAGCACCGAGAAAAATGATAAAGGTCATGGAAATCTTGAAATTGTTGAGATAAACATAAGCGTCACCGCGGGTCAGTCCCATCAAGGTCGCTGCAGAAGTTACGCCAAACCAGGCCAGCACCAGTGGTTGCCAGGCAATAGGAGGCACAGGGCGAAAAATACTGATGACGGAATTGCCCAGTTCATTGGCTGTACGGCTATAGCCCATCAAAATCCCCAGCGGTACTGCTATTATAATAGCGATTAAATAACCGAAAAAGACGCGAAATAAACTAACCAGGATATTTTTAGTCAAGGCTCCCAAACCGATAATATTAGCCAAAGGTGTTATAAAATGTTTAAAAACCTTGTCTGGAGCAGGCAGGATAAGTTTATTGTCAATCACATCCGCCATAACAAACCAGATCAGCAGGATCAGGACTGGCCCAATCAGGGCGAGAGCACCTCTTTTTAAAGATTTGGACATAATAGTATTCCTTTTCCTAAAGTGAAAACGCATTGCGCAAAGCCCTCATTGAGTAGTCGTCATGAGAACTTTGCGCCTGCGCAAGTGCGAGAAATAAGAAAAATTGCCTAGAACTTACTGTAAAAAGCTGAAATTGAAAAGTTCATCTTTGACATCGTCAAAGGTTTTGCCTTTTATATCGCCTTCAAAAATGCCGAGCTGATTCAGCATATCTACATAAAGAGCTTCGCCTTCCATCCACTTGTCAGTTGGATTGGTTGTAAAAACAATCTGTGCGTTTTCAACTACTTCAACAGGGATACCAATAATTTCAGCTAGAATAGGAGCAGCTTCATTCCGATTATTCTGGCACCAATCAGCACTATAAGTAAGTAGGGCAGTCATACCCTTGATGACCTCCGGATATTGTTCAATGATTTCGGTTCTGGCGGCATAAACGCAGCAAGGGAAGTCATACCACTGGCCTTCAGGCGGGAAGTCGGAAAGCTTCAGAGCGATTTCACCGATGCCTTCGTGCTCAGCCGTCTCCGGATAATGGGAAGGCGCAACCCAGGCGTCCACCAAATTAGAGCTAAAGGCAGGCAGCAGGTTTTTGCTGCCGTTGAGGTTGATCAAAATAACATCTGCATCCTGGGAATCAGGATCTTCGGAGACATTAATTCCAGCGTCAACCAGGGCTTTTTGGATCAAAACTCTTGGTGCACTCACGGGAGAATGGTAACCAATCTTGACCGGCTGATCCGCTGCTTTGATATAAGCTTCCACTTGCTTCCAACCACTAATACCAGTTTCTGCGGGGAAAACCAGGCTGATGCCGTCAACATGGATCGGGCAAAGCATCTGAATATCAGTGCCCTGATCTTTGGCGCTCATCATGCCGGTAGAGGAATTTACACACATATCGATCTGACCCTGACCCATCATTACCGCGGTTTCGGAGCTGCCTTTGGTGACGATGGTATTGATAACAGCCAGCAGCTTATCACCTTGATAAAGCTCATACTGTTCTTTGTTAATGAGTTCTTTGAGATAATAGCCGCTATCGGCAAAATCTTCACCCTTAACAACCGCAGCCAGCAAAGCGCTGCCATGGAGGTCGAAGTCCCAGGCCATATTCAAAGTTGGCACCTTTGCATCAGCAGAATCATCATTGCCGGGAGTATTGGTAACGCTATCATTACCGCAGCCGCTCACCAAAGCGATCATGCAGAACAAGGAAACCAATAGGATCAACCATTTCTTTTTGCGTAAAAACACTTCTCCATCTCCTTACATATTATTGTTATTTGCCGTAATTACGCTGTCGTTAACGAGCTTAATTCCGATTTGCGTATTCAATTTATCAAAGTTCAATTACATAGTCAATCAATAAAATTATAATAACTATTCCCTGGAGTTATAATAAATTGGTGATAACGATGGCATCTGTTACTTATTCTCTGATTCTTCCTGATGTAGGAACTGTCCTGCCGGACAGAGATGATCAAATCTTTTTTAATCTTTCCAGCCCAGCAAAAAGCTGCCCTTTACTTCATCAGGATCTTGAGCCGGGATAACTCTTGATTTAAATCAGCAAAAAAGTTAATGGCAAGAAAACCAATATACGGTATGAAGTGACATCAAAAGTATCTGTACACATACAATGTGGAAAGTTGATATTTTTAAAAAGAATAAAAAATCGCCAGCTTTTTTTAGTGGACTATGGGCATTCTATATTAAAAAAGGAAGTGTTTGAACATGAACAATTATCATAATGATCCTGATAAAGGTTCTTTTCCTCCCTGGAGCCGCATCCCTTCACTAAAGGAGATGGCAGAGGACATTGGATTGGATCATGACCTGTTTATAGAACTTATTGAAAAAGGAGATAGTGCTGAGTCTATTGCTGAGCAAATGGGAGTCACACCGGAAACTGCCCGGTCGCTTTATGACCATTTTATGAGATATGGAATTAGTTCAGTCATGGGAGGAGATTAATAGAAACCTTGAAAAAATTACTATAATAAGATAATATAATTGAAATTTACTAGGAGGGCCAAAAATGAGCAACAGATTAAG
Source organism: Syntrophomonadaceae bacterium (assembly GCA_012511795.1). Classification (GTDB taxonomy): domain Bacteria; phylum Bacillota; class Syntrophomonadia; order Syntrophomonadales; family Syntrophomonadaceae; genus UBA1368. The sequence continues at coordinate 2,712 of JAAZFJ010000009.1, read as the reverse complement.
CAAAGAGGGTCTCACCTTTGATGATTTGCTTCTTATTCCAGGACGGTCTGAAGTTTTACCTGCTGATGTAGATGTTTCCACTCGTTTAACTCGCAAGATCAGACTGGAAATACCGGTCATGAGCGCGGGTATGGATACGGTTACGGAAACCAGAATGGCCATTGCCATAGCCCGGGAAGGCGGAATAGGCATCATTCATAAAAATATGACCATCGATGAACAGGCGAAAATGGTCGATCGGGTAAAAAGGTCAGAGCATGGCATTATTACCGATCCTTTTTTCTTATCCCCGGATAATAAAATAAAAGAAGCCCTGGAAATCATGGAACATTACAGGATATCAGGAGTTCCCATAACCACAGGAAGGAAGCTGGTAGGGATCATAACCAACCGGGATATCCGCTTTGAAACTGACTTTGAGCAGCCGATCAAGAATGTTATGACCAGTGACAGATTAGTCACGGCTCCTGTGGATACAACCATGGATCAGGCCATGGAAATTCTGCGTAAGTATAAAATCGAGAAGCTGCCATTGGTAGACGAGAATTTCAATCTGATGGGTCTGATCACCATCAAAGATATTGAAAAGAACATTAAATATCCCCATGCGGCCAAGGATCTGCGCGGCAGGCTGCTATCAGGTGCAGCAGTAGGGATCGCTAAGGATACCATGGAAAGAGTTGAAGCTTTATATAAAGCAGGAGTCGATGTGATCGTAGTGGACACTGCTCATGGACATTCCGTAGGAGTCCTTCAAATGGTTGCCAGGATAAAGGAAGCTTATCCCAGCCTGGAATTGATTGCCGGCAATGTTGCCACTGGTGAGGCTACAGAAGATCTGATCAAAGCAGGAGCTGATTCAATAAAGGTAGGTATCGGTCCAGGATCCATATGCACCACCAGAGTTGTAGCTGGAATAGGAGTTCCTCAGATCACTGCAGTTATGGATTGTGCAGAAGTTGCAGCCAGGTATGATGTACCCATTATAGCTGACGGAGGTATCAAGTATTCCGGGGATATCTCCAAAGCCATTGCGGCAGGCGCTGATGTTGTAATGTTGGGTAATTTACTGGCGGGAACAGAAGAAAGCCCGGGAGAAACTGTAATTTTGCAGGGCAGAAGTTATAAAGTGTATCGGGGCATGGGTTCTCTTGGAGCCATGGCAGGAGGAAGCAGTGACCGCTATTTCCAGGAAGATGCCAAGAAATTGGTTCCTGAAGGAATCGAAGGCCGGGTACCGTATAAAGGTAATGTTTCAGAAACTATTTTCCAATTGATAGGCGGCTTACGGGCCGGAATGGGTTATTGTGGTGTTAAGAATATAGCCGAAATGAAAACAGAGAGCAAGTTTATCAAAATAACCAATGCCGGATTGACCGAAAGTCATCCTCACGATGTTTCCATAACCAAAGAAGCCCCCAATTATAGGGTTTTATAATAATGGCAGCCCAAATACTTATCCGTCTTGGTGTAGCTGCTTTAATCGGTTTTATTATTGGATACTTAAGCTGGGCAAAAAACATTCGGGTATTTATTCTGATCGCCTTAGGGTCTGCCTTGGTTACAATTACTTCAGCGGAATTTTTTAAACTCTTAGATTTGCCGTGGTACGCTGATCCAGGGCGGTTAGCAGCCCAGATAATAGCCGCTCTTGGCTTTATTGGTACCGGGCTGATTTGGATATCGGAAAAAAGTGAAGTAAAAGGCCTGCCCATCGCTGCCAGCTTATGGGTTACTGCCATTTTAGGAATGGTCACAGGAATAGCCAAAGCTGAAATTATTGCGGCTATTGTTTTTATGGTGTTGCTTTTTAATTTGTTATCTATTTGGAAGTTTAGAGTGAAAAGAAAAATATAAAGAGAAAAATATAAATAGGGGGGATAAACCCCCCGATTTTTTTAAATGCGAGTTTTAAAGATTTCCATTAGCTAAACTTCGTTCAGCTCTTTCAATTGCTTTTGTAACTATATTTCCGCAATCTCTGGAGCTGACTGCCCCCCAGCCCTGGGTAGAAACAATCTGATCTACGCCAAGTTCTTTGGCGATTTCATATTTTAGCTGTTCGGACATGATACTTTTTCTTGCCATATATAAAAACCTCCTCAAAAACTCGCATCATTTATTATGATGTCTTTTTTAAAAGAATATATAGCTTGTGTTTTTACTATATAATGTCAGGCATTGACCTTAATACCTATTGTTAGTTAGACTAATAATAATTAGGAGGTTGAATATTATGAGATATGAAGGAAACATTTTTCGCCCGCCCAGTGAAGCAAGAAGCTATATTCTGCAATGTACAGTGGGCTGTACTCATAATCGCTGTACGTTTTGCGCCATGTATAAAGATAAAAAATATCATGTGCGGCCTATGACAGAAATAAAAGAAGATATCAAGATGGCCGAACATTATTACCATGATGTGGAAAAAGTTTTTTTAGCTGATGGAGATGCCTTGGCAATGCCTGTCAGTGATTTATTGGAAATTCTGGAGGAGCTTTATAAAGCTTTTCCCAGTTTAAAGCATGTTGGTATTTATGCCAGTCCTGACAGCATATTGAAAAAAGAAATTACTGAGCTGACAGCCTTGAAAGCTGCCGGTTTGACCATTGCTTATCTGGGAGTGGAAACAGGCGATCCTGAGCTTTTAGAAGACATTCGCAAAGGTGTAACCTATGAGGAAATGGCGGAGGCCGGAAAAAGGATCCGCCG
>JAAZFJ010000139.1 GCA_012511795.1 Syntrophomonadaceae bacterium | reverse complement strand
GAAGCCTGCAGTCTGGCATGTCCATACTCATCTCCTACAATACTGGTTATTATTTCCCGCAGTTCATCTGTGGGAGCTTCATTGGCGATTTGAGCGTAAAAACCGGCATCGCAAATCTCATCTTGTATAGATTCTTCCAGCATAGCGCGGTAGTTATCACATTGGGGGCATTTACACCTTTCCGGATGATTTGGTTGGCAATTATACATTGGAACACTTCCTTTCTTTTTAATAAGTACGGCAATACCTATTCACAATGAAGTTATTTCGAAGATTACCGCATTTTCGACAGCAATGACGTGTTGAACTATTTGTTGCCTGTGACAGCAACGACCTGAAGAAGTGGACATGTCCGTTCTCATCTCCAATAATGCCAAAAACAATAGCACGAAGGGTCGGATCTCTTATCTCGTCGGCTATTTCCGCCAGCATCCCCATCGCCCTGTATTCCTGATCGATGACCTTCTCGATTTTAGCGATCAGATGTGGTGACAACTCACGCAAACTCATTGCTTCACCTCCTCGGTATAATATATGGTATGTACTACCAGTTGGTTCCTGTGTTGCCTATATTTACTTTGCACAAACCAAAACAAAGCACGAAATGTAAAAGAGCCCAGGTATTTCCTGAGCTCTTGATTCCGCCGGTCACTAATTTTTATTTGGTTTAAAAAATTAAAACATTATCATAATGACAAAATAATGACAATGTTTGTCATTATGATAATGTTTATTTTATCCGCATTTCTTATCAGCATTTTTCATGATGCCATTAGCGTAATGTTCTGCCAGAAATATTCATGTTGGCACATTATTTGCATATAAATTAAATTATATTTATGGCAGACATCGATCTTTAAATACAGCTATTGCCATAAATTATGCCCCGCTTTAAATAAGGACAGTGGTTGAAAGGTATTTTGATAATTATTAGTTCTATAAGTGAAGGTCCTTATTTATCTAAGTGGGGTTGTAAGATTGAAATTGAATTTATGGCAAATTAGCATACTTTCATTAACAGTTATTGCCATACATATATTCCCCCCCCCTTCCTCTGCCGCAAAGATAGAAACAATATCTTTGCGGTTTTACTATTTTATTAGCACGGTAAAATAATATTTAAGGTATGATGACATACTTATAAAAGTATTCACCAGCAACTGGCAGGTGGCAAAAACGCCTTTCTTCACGCCATATTCATAATTGAGAAAGAATAATATATTCTATGTCCGTCTAGTCCTACAGCTGTCCGACAAATGAAACAATGCAATTAGTATTTCATAATCGTACGTGTTCATTCCTATTCACTTTGCACAGAGGACGGTGAAATGTTTGACAACTTTCCGTGGATATAGGGGATGACCTCTTCAGGAGAAATATTTAATGCAGTTGCGATTTCCTGATATAATTGTGTTTCAGCTGCATTCATCATATTTTCATCTGTCATAGTCATTTTTTTGCCCACCGCACTCCGTGCTTCTCTTTCCAGATATATGGTTTTGATGATTTTGATTATTTCTTCATTATCCCCCGATTTCAGAGCAGCTTGAAAAGTATTTTTTCGCTCCCGCATATCCTCGATCCAGATGGTTTCTTGTTCCGGCATCCCGGCAATCAATTCATCTACCTCTTCACGGGTAATAATGGGTCTCATCATAACATTGTTATTATTTACGGGGGCTTTAATGGTCAGATTATCCTGGTACACAGGTATTAAAACATAGTATTGCATTTCACCGTTGTCACCGATTTCTTCTGTTGTAATATCTGTAACCTGACATACGCCGGTTAAACCGTAGATAATATAATCATTTACTTTAAACATATGGTCCTCCTAATCATGATTTTATATAATAAGCATCGTTATTGGATGTTATTTTCTCTATTTAATTACTGACAAATAGTTTGTATTTAGACTCTTTCAAGTATGATAATCTGTATCCATAGCCAGCCCTTTTAGCAGATAAGCTGAATACCACATTTCTGGTAATATAATTACCTGTTTCCTATATTTTCTATTATTCACCTGATTAAACCGATCTATTAAGAAGAATATGAAATGCATTTAAAAGAGACCTGGCAGATTAAAAATTCGTCCACATACATTAATATTATATCAAAAAACAATTTGTCTTGCCAGTTCTAAGCATTACAATATTTCCTAATGATGCTGATCTTCTGACTATTCGTATTGTTTAAAGAGAAAGGAAATTGTATAGTATGGTTAAAATATTGCTACATGGAGTTGATACTATAAGTATCACAAGCTATTGGTTGAGAACAGTTATCTGGTTTTATATCAGATAAAAAACCAGATAGTTTATGTGGATTATATTTTAGATTGCAGTCAGGATTACAAGTAAATGATTAAGTAATGCTGCCCGTGTCTTTACAGCAAAAAATTAATGTAAGGAGTCGAATAGAATGATTTTAGAAGCAAAACCCAGCTCAGTTTCAGCAGTTATCATGACCCAAGTAGTACTCCCTTATCATACCAATGTGGCCGGAAATATGCATGGCGGCGAAGTAATGAAATTAATGGATACAGCAGCAGGTGTTGCTGCAAAACGTCATTGTTTAAACAATGTTGTTACAGCCAGTGTTACTCAGCTGGCATTTCTTAAGCCGATATTTTTAGGTGATCTGGTCATTTGCAATGCAGAACTCACCTACGCAGGCAGAACTTCCATGGAAGTATATGTGAGTGTAAAAGCAGAAGACATGAACACTGGGACCTTTCGAGATGTTTGCGAGGGCTATTTTTTTATAGTGTCCCTGGACCGTAATGGCAGCCCGGCGCCGATTCCACCGTTGCTGATTGAAAGCGACGCCCAGAAGCAGCAGTGTGAAGCTGCTAAACTAAGAATAGAACAGGCCAAAAAGGCTAAACAGACTAAAAAGGTTTAACACAAGGGGGACGCTGGAGTCCCCTGGTGTGTTTAAAGGAACAGTAAAATGCTTAAAGACATCACAGCCATTCCTGCAATGAGTCCATATATAGAAAGATGATGCTCCCCGTAAGCCCTGGCCGCCGGAAGCAATTCATCCAGGCTGATATATACCATGATTCCCGCCACTGCAGCGAAAATAACACCGAACATGGCATCATTAAAGAACCTGAGCAGCAGAAAATACCCGGCAATTGCTCCTAATGGTTCTGACATTCCTGATAGAAATGATAATTTGAAAGCTTTCTTCCTGCTTCCGGTAGCATAGAATACGGGGACTGCCACAGCAATACCTTCCGGAATATTATGTAAGGCAATGGCAACAGCAACGGCTATTCCAAGACCCGGATCACTAAGTGCCGCAGTAAAGGTGGCTATGCCTTCCGGGAAATTATGAATTGCAATGGCTAATGCTGTAAACATTCCCATTCTCATCAGGCTTGATTTATGGGCTTCACTATTACCGTTCATTTCTTCTACAGTATGAACTTCATGAGGATTTTCCGCGGAAGGAATAAATTTATCAATCATCGCAATAATAAATATACCTAAGAAGAAGCCGCCTACTGCAGCCCATGACCCGCTCTTTACCCCAAAAGCAGATATTAAAGCCTCCTGACTTTCCGCCAGTATTTCAACAAAAGATACATAAAGCATTATTCCGGCTGAAAAGCCCAAGGCAATGGATAAGAATTTCGTACTGGTCTTCCTGGTAAGTAATGCAAGGGCACTGCCTATTCCTGTAGATAGACCTGCAAAAAGCGTTAAAGCAAATGCGAACAAAACATTTGAGAATTCCAAATTAAACTTCCTTCCATATGAATTCTATTATTACACTATAGATCAATTCTCTTAAAAATCAAATGTTTGATTTCGTATGGCTAATAAGACTTCTTGCAATGAATACTATCTTCTTATTTGTCTAGGCAATATGTTTGTACTAAATGTGGCACGATCATTAAGATGAAAGTTGATAAACCTGAGAGGTTTAAAACCAAGTAGAATAACAAAGCAAGGAAAAGTTTGTTTTGCTTCCTTATTAGCTTGCGTTTTCCATCTTAATTTGTTTTCTGTAATTCGCCGTCCTGCCATGGAAGAAATAATATAAGAATAAACATGCCAGTAAAATCACCCCTACAACCGTATACATCCCCCGGTAACCAATGAAAGGAATCATAAACCCGACCAATAAGGGACCGGTTCCCATTCCTATGTCGGAGAACATAAAATAGGTTGAATTGGCCAGTCCCAGACGATGGGACGGGGTTATTTTAACTGCGATCGCCATGGTACTAGATTGAATCGCACCAAAGCCTATCCCGACTAAAACGGCAGCGAGTAATAGTTCATACCCAGTATGGCTATGGCTAAATAAGAACATTCCGGCAGCAAATGTAAAAATAGCCGGATACATGATTCTGT
>JAAZFJ010000138.1 GCA_012511795.1 Syntrophomonadaceae bacterium | reverse complement strand
CCTGAAAAACATGTAACCGAGCAGATTATATCGAAAAGCACATATATGTTTTCAATAGTGGTCGAGGGAAGGATGGTGGCAGATTATACTGCAACCATTGAGGAAGGAGATATAAGGGGTTCATCCTGTAGTTTAATCAATAGAATGCGTTGGGCTCATGATGTGGCAAAGGCGAATGAAGTGGATATCCAGCAATGTTATCTAGTTGCTGCACCCGGGGGGAGCATGTTCTTGTTCTTTGTTGATAACGGTACTGAAATTTGCAGTGGGGAGCTTAAAAAATATTTAACTGATCTCGCGATGAGTGAGGAGAAGGTTGAAGCATTCAAAAGACGAGTAACAGCATTCAATCAATTACAGGAACCTGTACCTGAGCATGTCCCCGTCAAACCAGGTGAAATTAAACCGGCAGGAAATACACCACCGTTTTTTTAATAATTATTTTTGCTTGTGATTTTTTATATTACTAGGAATGTCCTTACAATCAATATACTATATGTTATTAGTCGATTAATTTAATGCCTGGAGAAACTTCCCCTAATCCATATTAATACTCCGCGGTATATTATTACTGTGCTAGAGTCGTATGGTATTAATTAGTGACAATTAAAAGGGGATATATGTAATGATTCTTTTTTTTAACAAGGAAGATGTATATATTGGATATTCGATCGAAGGACTATCAAAAGCAAGAAGAATTCTAAACCAGGAAGGGATTAAATATACCTGCAAAGTAATAAATCACTCAGGACAATGGTTCAGACGAGGTACGATCAGGGGCAATATAATATGGAACTGTATTTTGAAGTTGACGATTTTGAAGGATTTATACAAAAATTAAACACTTATAAGTCAATTGAATACGTCCATAAACCAAAGAAACACGAGTGGCAACAAAGAGTAGTTCGTATTTATGATCCAGACCATCACATGATTGAAATCGGAGAGTCTATGGCAGTTATTGCCCGGCGCTACCTTTCCGATGGTTTTTCTATTGAAGAAACTGCCAAGATCATCCAGCATCCTGTTGAGTTTGTAGAAATGTGCAAGCAGGGATTATGAACATTCAACACTACTACACATTATAATAAAATGGTGCGGCAATGCTTGATTAAATAGGCAATAGGGTGTTAGACCTCTAAAAGTTCGCCATGAATATTTTGACCCATACTGATTTTCTTATTTTTAACAAGCTGGACAAAATGCCGGTGCTGGTAGTAAAAGTGGATGGATATGCCTTCCATGCCAATAATCCTGACCAACTGAGACGAGATAAGATGAAAGATACCATTTTGCAGAAGTATGGAATTCCTATCATAAGAATGCGAACCAATGAAAGCGGACAAGAGGCTCGGCTGAATAATAAACTGATCCAGATTCTAGGATTAGGAGAAAGCAGCCTGGATGATTAAAATATGGGGTGAGATTGACTGAATTAGGAGGATGATTATGAGTTTTCTAGGTAACGTTATCTGGTTGATATTCGGGGGAATAATCGGCGCCATACTCTGGTCAATAGCCGGCCTATTGTTATGCATAACCATAATCGGCATTCCTTTTGGTTTGCAGTGTTTTAAGATAGCGGGTTTTGTATTGTGGCCTTTCGGTAGAGAAATAGATCTTGGCCACTTTGGAGTGGGAGGACTAATTTTAAACATTATCTGGATTATTGTCTGCGGCTGGGAATTGGCAATAACTCATCTGGTCATAGGTTTGATTTTTTGCATAACTATAGTCGGTATCCCTTTTGGTCTCCAGCATTTTAAATTTGCCCTGCTGGGGCTGATGCCTTTTGGGGCCAAAATACACTAAACCAAGGGGACGGTTCTTCTGGTTGCATGATCTTCTAGTTCTGTTAATATAAATCAGAGGTGGTTTACTGTGCCAAGAACTGGAAGAAAGCGGAGCGAAAGTGGGATATAGAAGGGGTAGATTTTTGAAGGCAT
>JAAZFJ010000137.1 GCA_012511795.1 Syntrophomonadaceae bacterium | reverse complement strand
TCAATAAGAAAATTGTGAGAAGCAGGGATATATTTTATTATATCAACTGCAATTGCTTTTTCTCCAGGTCTCATATAGAGTATAACAGCTGAATAAGTCGTATCTTCCTGTGCATAGAGCCCCCGGACACCTGCTGCTCCGGTTGTGCCTGGATTGATCAGAATGGAATTTTTAGTTTCTATAGATTGATGATGAGTATGGCCTGTTACGATCAGGGGAAAGCTTTTGCTTAAAAGAATGGCAGCCTGAGGGTTATGAACAACTACTATGTCAGGCTGCTGATCAGCAGCAAGGGCCTTAAACTGCTCAACCATAATTTCTTGTTTAGCCTGATTCTGTGTAATTTCCTCTTTAACTGCATTTACCTCTGATAAGGGGTCTGGTATCCCCAGTATTTTAAGATCGGCGATTTCTATAATATTACCATGAAAAACCTGAGCATTGGGGACTTCGTTGACCGACTCAATAATTTCCGGTGTATCGTGGTTCCCGGGGCAGAAAAGGTAAGGCAGATCTATGGTACTTAACTGCTGGGCAAACTTAGCTTCCAGGGGGGAACCAAAATCAGTTAAATCACCAGTATCAATAATCACATCAATTTTAAAAGCTTTAGTAATACTGCTGATAAGTTCTATGCCTACCGGATTGGAATGCAAATCCCCAACCAATAAAATTTTCCTGGTTGGGTTTTCTTCTGCAGAATTCCCTATGGATGCCAGGCCATTGACACTGGCATAGAGTGTTTGGATATTGCTGACCATTAATCTGGTCTGAGATTTTACCTCATCCAGCTTGTCCAATAATTTATCAGGCTCCGGAAAAATATTGGCAGCAAGAGATAATACGCCGTTTACTTCGGGTTGGGCAAAGGCATCTGTTTCATAGCTATTTGCCAGGGAACCCAGTATTAAACCAACAGCCAGAGCCCCGACCAAAGTTCCTCCTATAATATCTCTGATTCTAAAACGCCACAAGAGGAAAGTGAAAATCGCGGCACCCAGTGCAGCAAGGAGGACCTGACGAATTAAAAAGGGTTTTATCAGTTGGGGAAAATCTGTCTTAAGATTACTTAAAGCATTATTCTCAGATTCATCAATGAGACTGCTGGCCAGATCAACGCCAATATTAGCGAGTGAAATTTGCAGTGAGACAGGTAAATTATGAGTGGCAGCTGAAATACTTCCCAGAGGAGGGATCTCAATGATGGTGCCTCCCTTAACAGCGGGTTTTAAAGCAACCTGAACCGCCAGTCCGTTAATATCATAAACAGCAGAGCCAAAAAGGTATATAAATAGGACTGCACCAAAAATTGCAGAAATGATAATACCCAGGGGCTTGCTTTTTTTTAGGAGTGTTATTAAAGGTGCTGATTTTGCCATGTTTTTAAACCTCATAAAAATATGTAAAAAAGTGATCTGCACCTGGTTAAATATAATTGTATCATCATTTTAATGTGACTTCTGTTAGTATGTTTTGGCAGCAAAAATTAACGGATAATAATTACGAACAGAACATTACAAAACAATAAATTTATGATAAAGTATTATAACGTCAAAAATAATAGAAAATTTGTCCTATTCATGCTAGCGCAACTTATTAGAATAATTAAGCAGAGCAAACTTTTAAAGCTGTAACAAATTAATGGGGGGGTATTGGGAATGTTTTATGAGGAGTACAAAAGAAAACTTGTATCAGCAGACGAGGCGGTAAAAGTTGTCAAATCAGGTGACATTGTTGACTACGCTTTTTTCAATGGCAAGCCGGTAGAATGTGATATTGC
>JAAZFJ010000136.1 GCA_012511795.1 Syntrophomonadaceae bacterium | reverse complement strand
GCCTGGCTATAATGCCTGCTCTGGCAGTGACAGAAGGCAAGGCTTTTATAGAAGTGGTAACAAGCTGGGAATTTGATTATGCAGCCAATGAAACCGACTATGATAAAATATGCCATCTGATAGAAACCAAATAAATAACGGGGGGACAAGTATGATACTAAAGGACTTTTTTGCGTACTATTTTAAAGTTGCAGACCCGGAGGTTTTGAAGATTTACCAAGGTCTTCTGCCTGACAGTACTGACCTTGCTGCAGATTATGAAAAAATGTTTTCTCGTAATGATGAGGAGGCCATCGCTTTTTTGCTTAGGTTTCATAAGGCCACCAATGAACTGAAACGAAACCGGCCTGAGCAAGCTATCCTTTTCAACGTCCACGGCAACGTATGTTTCCCATTCTTTGTGGAGTATATATGGAAAGTGATGGAAGATTCTGACCGGACACAAGTTTAGCAGGAAGCTGGCTGCGACAATCTGAAAGACCTGACCCGGGCCCTTGATGAGAGAGTTGAACTGCGCAACTGGTTCAGAAGAGAAATCGGTTCCTCACTGAGCCAGGAAGATTTGTTTATCATGAATGAAATCATAGCCTTACAGAATTTTTCTTCCGGTGGAGAGTTTTCTTTCTTAAAGTATGCGTATCCAACCATTAGACAAACCAGAGGCAGGGTACTTGATGCGGGATGTGGAGCAGGATTTGCTTCTTTGGTTATGAGCCAGCATGTAACAGTATATGCTGTGGATGCCTGCCAGGCTCGTCTGGAAAGAGGAATGGCTTTATACCATATGATGAAAAAGGGAGAAAAGGAAATATTTCCTCAGGTCATTAACCTGATTGAGGAAGAACTAGGTGAAATTGCTGTACAATGTGAATTCCCCAGTGCCGAAACACTTTTGTCAGAACCTGGCAGGGAAATCACTTTTGTGGAAGGAAGCATAGACACTCTCTCTTATGAAGACCAGTTTTTTGATGCCATTAATTGTCTCGATGTCTTGGAGCATACCTTTGCCCCGGAAAAGATTATCAAGGAGTTTGCCCGGGTTTTAAAACCGGGGGGCAAAGTTTTTATTACTGCTCCTACCCGCTATGGAGAAGTGGAGCAAAGGATACATGAAAGCATCGAAGGTACAATGTTTCCGGCTATGCTGCATATGCATCATTTTGATCCCCAAACATTGAGCAGCTTATTTGCCGCCAATGGTTTTAAAGAAGAGGAAATGCTGCCTTTTGATTATATGAGCTGGGAAGAGTTTTTGGAAATCGCCGCGAAATCGCCGGCTAGAGAATTGGCCGAAGAATTAAAGAACAATCCTTTCGATAAAGTGGCTTTACAGCTGTATGCTGTGTATGAAAAAGAATAGTGGCTCCAACCATAAGTAAAGCGCCGGGTACTTTCCTCGAACAAGTCGATAAGACCTGAGGAAGTCCTGGCGCTTTACTGTGTCCACTTATTATCCAACACCCTGGTGGTTTTTCGTCCAAGCGTGCGTTACTCCTCTGTCGGCCGGTCTTCAGGCCTGGCCAACCTGGTTTCTGGGTGTACCCGACAGGAAAGCTGAGATATTCAAAGCGATCTCATTGACCAGGGTGCGTCGGGCTTCGGTACTGGCCCAGGCCAGATGGGGAGTGATGAAAAGCTTTTCCGGGTTTTGGATGTTGAGTAACGGGTTATCATCCTTGATTGGTTCATGTTCCAGAACGTCCAGCCCTGCTCCCCCGAGTAAATTTTCATCCAGTGCTCTGGCCAGATCAGCTTCATTGACAATGCTGCCGCGGCCCAGGTTTAACAGGATGGAGTGCGGTTTCATCAGTTTTATTTTATTATAAGCAATGAGATTCCTGGTGTTTTCATTCAGGGGTGCATGAATGGAAACCACATCAGCCTCCTGCAGTAATTGTTCCAGGCTGACCCGCTGGTAATCTGATGTATCGTTTTTGCCGGAAGTTGAATAATAAATGACCCGGCATCCAAAGCTGGCGGCAATCTTTGCCACTAAACGACCAATGGTTCCAAGTCCAATAATTCCCCATGTTTTGCCGTTTAATTCCCAGAAGGATCTGCCCAAGTGGGTGAAGATGTTATTTTTACAATACTCTCTTGATTTAACATAACGGTCATAATAAGCTGATGATTCCAGAAGGTGAAAGAGCATGGCAAATGTATGCTGTACTACGCTGTTAGTGGAATACCCCGCCACATTACATACGGTTATTTTATTGACGGCAGCATAATCAAGATCAACATTATTAGTTCCGGTAGCGGCAATGCAGATCAGTTTTACGGAAGGGGCAAATTTGAGGTGTGACTCATTGAGGAGCACTTTATTGCTGATCACGATATCGCAGTCTTTGATACGCGCTGCTGTTTCATCTGCTGCGGTGGACGAAAATACCTGCAGTTCTCCCAATTGCCTGATAGGGGTCAAATCCACATCTGTGCCTAATGTTTTGGCATCGAGTATACATATTTTTGGCATGTCGGTTCCCTTCTTTCTTAAAATGGCATCATAGCTGCTATACATGACAAAATCAGTTTTACCTGCAATTATAACATGAGAGACCTTCTTTTGCTATTATAAGGATCATCGCCATTCCTCGATCCAAAAATAATCAGTCAGATCGATACCGAAATCATGTGCTTCCGCAACTGTATAGCGATTGGAGGTGCCCCAGTAAACATCGATCCAGTATGGATACTCTTTCCATAAACGATAATTTACATCACCGGTATCTAAAACGATAAAACTATCATAGTTGTTTCCCTGTACGGTAATGGGTTTTTTGAGATAAATCCGGGTGCCAAAGGGGATGACCGGTTCAAAAACACTGCCGCCCTGGTTCCGCGGCACCCGGGGATGAACTGCCACACTGCCCAAAAACACATCTTTGCCGCTGGCTGCTTTTGTAGCACCGGAATAGGCCGTATAGGCAGTGACTCTCTGGCTTTTGGCGGTGAAAACGATATACCATTTTGCTTTTTCTTGGCTCTCCGGTTTTTGATTTGGATCATTATACTTTGTAACAATTGAGAAAACAAAAAACAAAAGAATCAAAACTGTGCTGATTATGATTCCCAGGATGCGTTTGTCATTTATAAAATGCAATTGAATCACCTCGTTTTTGAATAAGTTGTGTGATTGCTGTGAAATTTAAACCTGATTAACTATAATAAATAATTATAAAAAATGTGCGGTTAGAATTATGCTATAATAAACAAAAATTTACCGGGGTAAAGATATGCAAGCAGAGAATTTGGGTGTTGATAAAGAACTATTTGAATATGTTGCAGAGTCAGTAACCCAATCTCCTTTTTATAATTTGATTGGAGTCAGTCATATTTCCTTAGGACCCGGCAGCGCTGAAATGATCGTAACCGCCGGCAGACAGCACACCAATCCTGTTGATCTTGTACATGGGGGGTTGATCATGAGCATTGCTGATGCGGCCATGGCAAACTCCGTCAGGTCTATGGGTGTAAGGCCGGTTACTGTAGACTGCTCCACCAGTTTTCTGGCATCAGCAGAATTTGGCAAAGACATTATCACCCGTGGGAAAGTAATAAAAAGAGGTAAAAATCTTCTCTTTGCCGAAGCAGATGTCTGGTCAGAAGGAATACTAATAGCAACTGCCAAAGCTACATTTTTCAATATTGGTGATATTAAAGTGTAAAGGAATAATATATGAGGAAATTATTGAATTTAAAAAAGTATTGCTTAATTACTTTTTCTTCTACTTCTCATGCCCTCAAAGCAGAAAAAATAATGAAGGAACTTGAAAGAGAGTTTCTATTAATGCCTACCTTGAGAGAAATTTCATCAAGCTGCGGTTTATCTCTGAAATTCAGACCTGAAAACCTTAATGATTATTATCAGGAATTGCTGGACAGAAACGTATCCATGGATGGTGTATATGAAGTTGAAATAAACGGCCGGAAAAATATGGTGAAGCCAAAAACCATGTAAAGTTTCGTATTATGATCACATTTTGTATTTTTTGACCATATGGTGGTTTTTAGTAAGAGCCAGTTATATTAAGTAGTTTATTGGAACTGAAAGGAAAGTTATGGTAACTTTTACAGCTGAAATGATCAATGAGTATTTTGCCTCCCAGGGATTGTTGGAGGGTTTTGTTGCGGATTATTATTACCGGCATGAACAAGCAGAGCTTTCCCAGGCCATAGCACGTTCGTTCCTGGAGGATAAATTCTTAGTTGCAGAAGTAGGGACCGGGGTAGGCAAAACCCTGGCTTATCTGGTGCCTTCCGTTTTGTGGGCGAAAACGCAAGGTGAAAAAGTGGTTATTACTACCAAAACCAGAGCCCTGCAACAGCAGATCATTGAAAAGGATATTCCGGATCTGGTCAGAGCCCTGAAACTGAATGTGCTGTATGCGGAAGCAAAAGGAAGAGATAACTTTTTGTGCTGGAACAAATATATTGATATACTGGCAGGTAAAAGATCGCTTTTGCAGGAAGAACAGGAGTTTATGCAGGCCATCCTGAAATGGGCGGAAAAAACCAAAAGCGGCGATAAGAAAGAAATCAACCTGAAAAGCTCTCTTTTAAGCAGCCATTGGCATTTGTTAGCCAGTGACCGGCGCACTTGCCTGCGAGATAAATGTGAGTACCATGATAAATGTTTCCGCCTGAAGATGATAAGAAACCTGGAAAAGGCAGACTTGATCGTTACTAATCATGCAATGCTGCTTAGTGATATCCAGGTGGATAACAGCCTTTTGCCGGAATATAAATATCTGGTGGTCGATGAAGCCCATGCCCTGGATCGGGAGTCATTTGATAAGCTTTCCCTGAACTGTAAATTGGAAGAAATCAGTGATGTTTTAAGAGTCCTAAATTTCAATGACAAAGGATTTAAAAGAGGTTACCTGAGGCAGATTAAACGCCGGAACCAGGAACTGGACATCGAAGAGAGCCTGAGTTTATGTGATAAGATTGCTGATATGGCGGCTGGGTTCTTTAGGCAGTTGTCACAGGGCCTTAAAAGCAGTGAAAGTCAATATGCCTTAGTACTTTCAGATGATGTGAGCGAAGAAAAATGGTTTGCCAATGCTTTTGACATATATTTTGACCTGCAGCACCTGTTGCACCAGCTGTTGAGCAATTTAAGAAAAATAAACCAACAGTTGGGGGAGGAAGAGGAACCGGAACTAATCAATATCATCAATGTTTTAGAAGAAATATCAGACACCTTGTATTTTATTATGGAAGAGAATATCGGGGCTGAGGAAAAAATTGTCTGGATACAAACTGACCGGGATAGAGCCACAGGCATTGCCTCTTCTTATGTAAGGATCGGGGAAGTTCTGGAAAATAAATTATATTCCAAATTGAAGAGTCTGGTAATGCTGTCTGCCACATTATCCATTGAAGACAGCTTCGATTATTTTATAGAAAAGAACGGACTTATGAATTATCTGAAAACAAAGCGGCTGAACTTCCTGCTGGAAAAGTCCCCCTTTGATTATGAAAAACAAGCTTGCCTCTATATCCTGCAGGATCTGCCAGACCCGCAAAATAAGGATTTTACTCATGAGATAGCCATGGTGTTAAAGGAATTGCTGATCGCAGTGCCAGGAAGGACCATGGTCTTGTTTACTGCCAGAAAAAGTTTAAGTGAAGTATCCTCATTCATCAGGCCTTTTTGTGAACAAAATGGCATTTCGTTACTGGTACAAAATGAAGATGGCGGCTTCGGATCGCTAATGGATGAGTATGCCAGGGAAGAGAATGCTGTTCTGATGGGCTTAGATACCTTCTGGGAAGGAGTGGACCTGAAAGGAGATCTGCTGACTCTTTTGGTGGTGGTCAAACTGCCATTTCGTTCATTAGCTGAACCTTACAGCAGTGCAGGTGATAAATTTTTCCGCCTGCAAAACCGCAGCAGTTTCATGAATTTTCTGCTGCCAGATGCGGCAGTAAGATTTAAACAGGGGGTAGGCAGACTGATTCGCAGTGAGACTGACCGGGGAACGGTGGTGGTACTGGATAACCGGATGGCGGCCAAAGCATATGGCAGAGTCTTTCAAAACAGTATTCCTATCAAAAACATCGTTAAAACTGAAAAAGCTGAGATTGTAAACTTAATTAAAAACTGGCTAGAGGAAAAGCATAAAAAGTGGATATAAAAGTAACTCTTTTTAATACTCTTTCATAATATACAGCACCAGGATTATTAAGGGGGGTTTAATGAGTGAGAGTATATTATATAAAAATACCTGGCTTTGTACGTAATCTTTTATTGAAAGTTTGGGGATAGAATTAGGAGTAGGTTTAAGCTACTCCTTTTTTTTATTTTGTTTGCCTCAGGGAGGAACAAAATATGATTAATTTCAGAATGATATTGGCGGCGATTCTGCTGGTTGCAGGCCTGATTATTATGATTTTATCATGGATATTTCATTGGTAAGTATCAATTGTTCAGCCCAATGCCTAAAATCCCGCCCAGGCCGCCTGCCGTTAGTGATATCAATAAAGCAGCCAGAAAGGCTTTAAAGTCAATTACAGCCGGATCAAATATGAAAGTAACTGCTAAAATAAGTATAAAGTAGATGAGTCCCATACTCATGCCTCTGACCAGGCCCTTGTTGCCATAAGATTTGCTGATTAAGCAACCGGCTATGAAGATGGTAAAGATGAGAATAATTTTTCCCAGAGAGGATAACAATGATTCCTGCAGTGATGTATAATAAACAATAGTACCGGCAACTAGTGCCAATATTAAAGAAAGCAATAAAGTCTTCACAAGCGTCTTAATCTCTACAGACATTATTTTATCCATAATCATTACACCTCCTCATTTGAAAATATGATTTTAAAATGAGATTTATGTTAGTCCCGATAAGAATAAAGTTAAATAATTATAGAAAGATTAGTGATAGTCTAGATAAAATTTGCAGTAGTATAATATAATAGCACGCTTAAGGCGTGCTTTTTACAGTTTACCTTTTAAGCGTATGCTATAATTTACTGAAATAAATTTTAAGGGGGATTAATTTGACTTCAATTGAAGCACTATTAATAGGAGCTATACAAGGTCTGACGGAATTTTTGCCGGTAAGCAGTTCGGGACATCTGGTAATTTTGCAATACTTTTTCGGAATAAAGGAACAACCACTAACCTTTGCTGTTTTGGTACACATGGGAACTCTTATCTCAGTATTTGTTGCTTTTCATAAGGATATAGCGGCAATTTTACGCAGGCCTTTTACCAAACTTACGTATCTGATAATAGTAGGGTGCATACCGGCTGGTTTGGTTGGTGTATTTTTAGGTTCCTATGTGGAAATGGCCTTTGAGTCATTGCTGGCAGTCGGATTAGGTCTAATCTTTACCGGATTTGTTTTACAGATTTCGGAAAGACTGGCCAGCAGAAATATTTTCGCTAAGGAAATAAGAGAAACAACTTACTGGGATGTGATATTCATTGGGTTGCTGCAGGCACTGGCGATCATTCCCGGAAT
>JAAZFJ010000135.1 GCA_012511795.1 Syntrophomonadaceae bacterium | reverse complement strand
GGCTTGTTCCCCGGTAAAAAATCCTCCGATAGGTTTGGTAGGATTCTGAAAAGCCTCATCTTCCAGAGATACCACAACACTAGTCAACATAGCCAAGGCGTTCTTTTCTATTCCAAGTTTTCTGGTTGCCCGCCGCATAGCAGTCGTAAGCATATAGCCAATCTGTCCCTGGGATGCTGCTCCACAACAATCTAACGGCATCATTGGTATTTTATCCGCCGATTCTTCATTTTGAGCTAAAATCTGCCCTACCTGAGGTCCATTGCCATGGACAATAATAACTTCATAACAACGGCGCACAATTTCTAAAATGGCCTCTGCTGCAATATCAGCATTGGCCTGTTGTTCTGCAAAAGTCCCTTGCTGGTTTTCTGGTAATAATGCATTACCTCCAAATGCCACTACCGCAATCTGTTTATTGTTTTCTTCCAATGTTTATTCCTCCTCGTATACTCCTAATTTTGCCCTTAATTTACAAGGGCCCATTTTCTGTTTTATTGCTCCGAATTTTTCACTACAACAACTCTGCTGGGCCGTGTTGCTACATAGCAATATTTGATGGCTTTGGAGGTAGCGGTCATGCAAAATCAGAAAACATTAAAACACATGAATTCAACGAGCATGGCCGAGGCATTTGCACACCAGAAAGCTATCACCTAGAAGAAAACGCTTTTTGTTATGCTTATTATCCATGATAAAATTTGTATAAATCAATTTATTATACACCTAATCCCGTATATTAATAGAAGAAATTTCATGAAATTAGATGAAAACATTTGGCCGGCGAAATCTGGCAGGGCAATTTTCCGAAAAGCTTACGACTTGTACACTCTTACGCCTGGGAAGTCAAAAAGGTCTACCATGATGTTAATTATGTGCGGCTGCCTGATAGTGATAGTCCCTTACTCCTGTTATCTGCCTATAAAACTGATATTAAGCAAAAATGTATGTGGGCGGCCCGAAGGCATTAGAATATAGTAATCACAAAGGAGATATATCTAACATGAGCTGGCAAATGCTACTATTTTATAGCATGTTTTTTTTAATTTATGGTTTGGCCAATTACTATATTGGCTTGCGGGGATGGCAAGCATTGCATAATATCTTTGCTTCAAACTGGGTGGTCTGGGGTTGGGCCGGCAGTGTATTTTTATTAGCCCTTTCCTTACCTGTCGGACGATTTGCCTCCCATTACCTTCCCCACTATCTGGGCAAAGTTTTCATTTATATAGGTTCTTACTGGATGGCAGCCATGTATTATCTGTTCCTGCTCCTTCTCATCTGTGATTTGCTACGTCTTTTTAACAGACTGACTGGTATAGCACCATCCGCTCTACAGGGTCAGTTTCCCTGGATGATATTGATTGTACTGGTTGTAACGGCAGGGCTCCTGGTTTATGGGACCTGGAATTCACGCCATCCGGTGATATGCAATTATGAAGTATCCCTCAACCAGAAAGCCAGTACATTGGAAAGTATGCAGATTGTGGAGGTGAGCGATATCCATCTGGGGTGGATCGTAGGCATAGATCGCTTCCGCCAGATGAGGGATATGATCAATTCATTGCAGCCTGACATGGTACTGTTCCCGGGCGATATAGTAGATGAAGGTATTGACCCCGATGCCGAGCAACAAATGCCGGACGTACTGCAATCCCTGCAACCACGTTTCGGAACTTTTGTTGCTCTGGGTAATCATGAATATATCAGCTGTCAGGCAGGGC
>JAAZFJ010000134.1 GCA_012511795.1 Syntrophomonadaceae bacterium | reverse complement strand
TATTGATAAAAACTATACTCCTTATGAAGGTGATGAAAGCTTTTTAATGCCTGCTGCAGAACGGACTATAAAATTATGGAACAAAGTAAAAGAACTTATGTGGCTGGAACATAAAAATGGCGGGGTGCTTGATATTGATACCCATACAGTCTCATCAATTACTTCCCATGGCCCCGGTTATGTGGATCGGGAACTGGAATTAATAGTAGGTCTGCAGACTGATGCTCCCCTAAAAAGGGCAGTAATGCCTGCTGGTGGCATACGGATGGTAAACTCTGCTCTTGATGCCTATGGTTACGAGATTGATCCGGTTATGAAGAATACTTTTACTCATTACCGTAAAACCCATAACCAGGGAGTTTTCGATACCTATACCCCGGAAATGAGGCTGGCACGTAAGGCAGGAATAATTACCGGCCTGCCTGATGCATATGGGCGCGGACGAATCATTGGAGATTACCGTCGGGTTCCCCTTTACGGAATCGACTTTTTGATTGAAGACCGGTTCAACCTTCAAAAAAGCCTTAACCGCCCGATATTTAATGAAGAAGTGATAAAAATGCGGGAAGAGATCTCTGAAGGTATAAAAGCCTTAAACGATTTAAAAGAAATGGCTCTAAGTTACGGCTTTGATATTTCAAAACCAGCCCGCAATGCCAGAGAAGCTGTGCAGTTCCTTTATCTTGCCTATCTGGCAACCGTGAAGGAACAAAACGGTGCTGCTATGAGCCTGGGCCGCGTATCAGCTTTTTTTGACATCTATTTTGAGCGGGACCTTAATAATGGCGACCTGACCGAGTCTGCCGCCCAGGAGATAATCGATCAGTTTGTTATAAAACTGAGGATGGTAAGATTTCTGCGCACACCCGAATATAATGAATTGTTCTCAGGTGACCCGGTGTGGATCACCGAAGGTTTAGGGGGAATGGGGGTTGACGGCAGAACCAGGGTCACCAAAACCACTTACCGGATGCTTCATACCTTAAGCAATTTAGGCCCGGCACCTGAGCCCAACCTGACAGTCTTATGGTCACAGCACCTGCCTGGGGCGTTTAAAAATTACTGTGCCCGTCTGTCCATAGAAACCAGTTCAATTCAATATGAAAATGATGATTTAATGCGTCCTTTGTGGGGAGATGATTATGCTATCGACTGCTGTGTTTCTGCCATGCGGGTGGGAAAACAGATGCAATTTTTCGGCGCCCGGGTCAACCTGGCCAAAGCATTGCTTTACGCTATTAACGGCGGTACCGATGAAATTTTAGGCATGCAGGTAACACCCAAGTTTGCGCCCATAAAATCCGATTACTTGGAGTTTGATGAATTGTGGCAGAAATATGATCAGATTCTGGAATGGCTGGCTCAGATATATGTAAACACCATGAATATTATCCATTACATGCATGACAAATATGATTTTGAAAGGCTGCAGTTTGCCCTGCATGATCTTACTATCCACCGCACTATGGCCTTTGGCATTGCAGGCCTGTCAGTAATAGCAGATTCCCTGTCAGCAGTAAAATATGCCCGGGTAAAATTAATAAGAAACGGCGAAGGGATTGCCACTGATTTCGCCATCGAAGGAGAGTTCCCTTTTTTCGGCAACAATGACCCTCGGGTAGACGATCTGGCAGTACTGGTGCAGAAGGCCTTCATGAATAAACTTATGAAATACCCCGCCTACCGCAAGGCTCACCATACCATGTCAATACTCACGATTACCTCCAATGTAGTTTATGGCAAAAAAACCGGCAGTACTCCCGACGGCAGAAAAGCCGGCGAGCCTTTTGCCCCGGGAGCCAATCCCATGCATGGGCGGGACCATAAAGGAGCTCTGGCTTCTATGTCTTCAGTAGCACGACTGCCTTATGAATATGCATTAGATGGCATATCCTATACTTTTTCCATCGTCCCCGGCGGGCTGGGAAGAGAAGAAGCAGAACGCAGCAAAAACCTGACAGCTGTATTAGATGGCTACTTTATGAGCGGCGGCCATCATATTAATGTAAACGTGCTGGAAAAAGCCATCCTGGAAGATGCCATGCAGCATCCGGAAAAATATCCTCAGCTGACTATAAGGGTGTCAGGCTACGCGGTAAACTTTATCAAGCTGTCCCGGGAACAGCAGCTGGATGTAATCCACCGGACATTTCACAGCAGTATTTAAAGCAATATTTATATAAGGATCTAATATGCAAAGCATCGGTTATATCCACTCAATTGAAACCTTCGGTACCTTGGACGGCCCGGGCATAAGGTATGTAATTTTCCTGCAGGGCTGTCCCTTAAGGTGCAAATTCTGCCACAACCCGGACACCTGGCGGGTGGGTGCCGGGAAAAAACGGACTGCTGACGATTTGGTCAACGAGATCAAAAGTTATCTCCCCTATTATAAATCATCAGGGGGAGGAGTAACTGTATCAGGAGGTGAACCTCTCCTGCAGACTGAATTCCTCCTGCCCCTATTTAAAAAACTGAAGAAACTCGGTGTGCACACCGCCATTGATACCAGCGGTTTTGCTGAAGTGGAAAAAGTAAAAGAAATGCTAAACTATACAGATTTAGTTTTGTTATCAATAAAACATGCCGACCCTGAAAAGCATCAGAATATCTGCGGCAGGAGCAGTGAGCGTCCCCGTGCATTTGCCCGTTACCTGACCAAGATAAATAAACCGGTATGGATACGCTATGTTATAATTCCCGGTCTTACTGATGATGATGAGAGCCTTGACAAACTTACAGAATGGATCAATCCCATGGAAAATGTGACCAGGCTGGAACTGCTTCCTTACCACTCCATGGGGATGTACAAGTGGGAGAAGCTGGGACTCAGTTATTCACTGACTGATGTCCCCATTCCTGCACCTGAACAAATGGAACTTTTAAGAAAACGTTTTTCCATCTCTCTTCCCCATCTTTATTCCAATTCTGCATCAGAGCCGGCAGGAATGCAGCATTCTCCGGGAATGCCTTGCCAGGCAGATAATGATCGCAGGCCGGGCATATACCTTTAAAGATTCTCTCCCCAGGGGCACCTCCGGTGCCATCCTGACTGCTTCTGATTCTGTGAGCCTAAAAAATCTCCAGTCCCACAGGGCAATGATCACTGCCCATTACCTGAGAATAAATTTCAGCTTTTTGTATCTGTTCTTTTATCCTTTCTGATACCAGAAAATAATCAATACGCCAGCCCACATTC
>JAAZFJ010000133.1 GCA_012511795.1 Syntrophomonadaceae bacterium | reverse complement strand
TTGTTTTACTGTTCCACCTGTCCCGGGTGTCCCATTCCAGCTGGATGGGACAGAAGAATTGTAGAAAATTAAAAACGCCCCCGAATGGAGGCCGTTTTTTTACAGTTTATCTATCAAGTCGGCTTTCAGGTCAATGTTTATAGACCGGTACCGGGCGAATGCCCTACTACCCTCTTTGTGGCCGCTGAGGCTGCCGACCAGGTTCGGATCCTGAACCTTGTTGTAAAGATTCCCGACGAAAGTACGTCGTGCCAAATGCGAAGAGGCAATATCGGCAATGCTTTTCTGTTCCACCTCGCCCGTAGTGGGATTGATCACCGATACTTCCCTGGTGATGCCGCAAGCCCTGAAGACCTCCTTGATGTATTCATTATACCTCTGCTGGGCAATAAGCGGGAAAAGTGGCGCGTCGGATATGGTAGCGGGTGTTTTGCCCTTAATTGCTTTGGAAATGTTCTCCTTGGAATAGCGGTTATCCACCAGAGTCTGGTTCTTCATGTAGTCATACTTCTTCAGGATTTCAAGCGCAGTGGCATTCAGAGGAACATAAACCGTTACGGGATTGCCGTCTTTTGTTTTCCGGGGAATATAACTGATACACTTTCGATCGCCTTTTGATGTTCTTTCTGTGATGATATTGGACCGTCGCATGGAATACAGGTCACAGATCCGGCAACTGTACCAGACCCCTATTATTGGAATAAATCTACTCATTAGGCTTTTCGCTTTAGCCTCGTTTTATTTGGTTTCTGGACTCCACTATGATAAATTATATAAATGCGAAAAAACTTAGTCTTTAATACAGCGTACAGAACAACCGAGTTCTTTGTTGTTGTTGTACCTGTCCATGTAGCTGTGATGAAAGTAAAGGTACCGAGACCAGGCAGAACCTGTATCACGCTCTGTAGAACACCACCAGTGGCCGTCGTATCCAATTAAAAAAAAGAATTCTCCAACGTTGTAACGGTAACCACCAGGAAGGGCTGAGAAACCTGACTTGTTTTTGTATTCTGCGAACTCCGTATTTCCAATTGCACCAGCGTTACGATGGGATTTCCATCCTCTTTCAGTAGCCATTGATATTGCAATTTTATCTCTAACCCCAAAACGATCACTGCCCCCAGTTGAACCGTCATAATTATGACCATTATTTGCTAAAAAAGTTTCTAATTGAGTCCACTCTGCATCACTTGGTAGATGCCATCCATCTGGACATACCCCTTGTATACCACTAGGATCCGTATCGCTGCTTGCTACTCCATTCATTGCGGCAGGCCAGTTGTAAAGAACACCGTAGATTTGGAAATTTTCGGTAGCTTTCGCTGTTGCTACATCTGTACTATCGTAGCCATATACATAATAATAAGGCTCTGTATTAGAACCCGTTGCCGGACCCACTACACTGGGCAAATAAGCCAGGTTTTCGGCCATCCAGGTTTGTTCTCCTATGGTCACCGTTTTATACACTTTGCCATCCCGGCTATCGGTAAACGTATTGGGAGCATCTTGTGGTGTGAAGGAATAAATGAACACCAACGCAAATAGGGAAATAATGATCTTTTTCATCTTTATTCAATTTAGCTTATTTATTAATCATTAATTTGTTTGTAAGACTTAAGTTTTGGTTGTAATAATCATATAACTAATCCCGTATACAACGAACAGAAAACCCGTTTCCAATGGTGGCGTTACTGTATACCTTGCTATTACTGTTGTTCAGGCGCCGGTAATCAGCGTTACCTGCAAGGAACTCCGACGAACTCCACCAGTAGCCAAGGGCACCAATGTCTTCGAAGGCATCACTCCTGTAGCGTTCACCACCCGGAAGGGCTGTAAAGCCACTTTCGTTGGTGGCTCCCACGTTTGGACTGACCCAATGAGAGGTTCCTGCTTCTTTCATTTTGCCTCCAGCTACGTCTTCTCCTCCCAGATAATCAGTAAGCGTTGTCCATTCAGCATCACTGGGTAAATGCCAGCCCGGAGGGCAAGCAGACAGTGCCGCCGACCAGTTATACAACACTCCATAGGTTTGATAATTACTTGTAGCCTTGGCATCTGCCACATTTGTGCCATGATAATTGTATACATAATAAAGAGGTGAGCTGCCTGATTCTGAAGTCGGCGGGCTTACTGATGGCAGATACGCCAGGTTTTTTGCCATCCAAATCTGATTCCCTATAATAATTATTTCATAAACATTTCCGTCCCTGGAATCTGTAAACCTACCCCCTGTTTCTGCCTTTACTTTCAATCTAAATGCGGCACTGTAATATTTGCCTTTAGGATATTTATCCATGTACAATTGATAAGATCTTGAAGTATTTTTTTTCTTTGCTTCATCGAATGCATTCTTTTCAACAAGTTCTTTGGCCTTTCCTTGCAATCTTAATGCTTCGGAGTAATACTTGCCTTTAGGATATTTATCCATATAAGCTTGGTAAGAACTGAAGGTGTTAACATTTCTTGCTTCATCGTATGCATTCATTTCGTCAAGCGCTCTGGCTGCTGTTCTCAACTTTAGTGCCTCAGAAGAAAATTTCCCGTTAGGGTAATTATCCAAGTATACTTGATAAGAAGATGAACTATTGACTTCTTTCGCCAAATTGAATGCATCTTTTTCTTTAATATTCTTGTACGTGAAGATTGAAAAAACAATAATAATTACACCTAATACAGAAGCGGCTATAATGATGCCTATTTTTCTTTTCCGCTTGCGAATATGCCTTCCTAGCAGTTTTGTATGTTCACTATACTTTTCTTTATATTTTTTTTCGTTGGGAACTAAATCGCTGGCTTTTTTAAATGATTGTATTGCATCATCAAATAATTGCAGTTCAGACTGCATTAGTCCAATACTATACCAGATTTCAGCTATTTTTGGATCGTAGTTTTTTGAATAGAAGTTTTTGGGAAGATAAGTAACAGTCAGTTCAGAAATTTGACTATTCGCATTGCTGAGAATCTTTCGGTCATTTAAGCGTTTAATTTCATGTAAGCTTTGATTGATAACATATTCGGCGATGAAGAAGGCAGTTTGCTCATCAAGAGGATGATAATTTTGCTTTAAGATATCGTAATTAATTGCTTTTGCCCATTTTTTTATTTCATGCAACTTTGATGAATTACGGCATAAACTATATGCCAAATAAAGAACTCCACGGCAGGTGTCAATATCATTTTGTTTTGAGTCTACGTAATCACTTAAAATCAAATTAAGTAATTCAATTGAACTCTCAAAATTACCTTCTAAAGCTTTATTAATTCCGGCATAAATGCTGGTAATCCTGTCATTTTGCCCTTCCTGGTATAAGTGGTTGAATATCTCAATTGCCTTTTCAAGCTGATTCTCTTTAAGAAAATTATGTGCTTTGTTTAAAAATGCGGTAACATTGGCTGGTTGTAATTCAAGAATTTGATCATAATATTCTGTCGCTTTACAAAAAAAGCCCATCTTGCCTGATAACTGGGCAAGTTCCTGTAGCAGTAAAATATCTGTTGGGTTTTCAGAAAGCAATTGTTTGCCAAATTCCAATGCTTCTTTAAGCATGTTCAATTTCGAATATGACTTATATAGCAATTCATTTGCTATTCTGTCGTTTTCGCTTAATACCAGAATTTTTAGGGAAACAGTAATTGTCTCTTTAAATAACTGGGTGTTAAAAAGAAATTGAGCATATTCTTGAAGTAAACCAACATTCAAAGGATCCGTCTTAATTCGATCCTCAAAAACGGTTTTTTTAGCAATATCTTTTGGATCTATCTGATATTCAGTGGTTAGTGGTTTACCACATTTCTTACAAAACTTTTTATCATCAGCATACGATAAATTACAATCCTTAC
>JAAZFJ010000008.1 GCA_012511795.1 Syntrophomonadaceae bacterium | reverse complement strand
GTGACTTCTCCTCCTTCGGATGGTTTGTTTAGTCACTTACTTATTCGGCAAAATAGGGGGTGAAGTCCTTTTTCTGCCCTCGAAAAGTGTGGATATTTCTAGGCTAATCAATATGCAAAACTCTCAAATAAAAAACCTATTAATAAAAATTGCTATGATATGCTAAAATGAATAAAAATTGTGAGGGGTTTTGAGCTTGTCTTTGGATTTGATCCGTTACTATTTTTATATGGAAGATGAAGCTGAAATAATCAGGGGGTTACAATCCCGTTTATTGGAACATAATATTGTCTCCCGTTCTTTTTCTTCCCGGGATATTGAAGAATTTTCCTCCCAAAACTGTTTTCTGCACAATGCATCCGGCAAAATGAAGATCCTGATCGTACGTCTATTGGACTCTGAAAGATCCAGCGCCAAGAATGAAGACTTGCTGCAAAACCTGGAAGAAGCTTCTAATCTTAATTCTGAAAGCCTCCTGGGCAAAGTAACAATATGGGCAGGTTATAATGAGGATTATGCTAAGCTGAAGACTGTTCTGGGAATAAATAGAAGAGAAGCTATGCAGTTCAAAATCAACGGCGGGTCTTTGTACCGGCTTTCTTTTTACTGGCCCCGGGGACATGCCCGGTATATTTGTGTCATGTCAGAAAAAAACGCCGTGAATGAAATGTTTTTAGCCGGCGGCCTGCCCCTGATCGAAGCTGGCCTGCTCCAGCTCCATTTGATCGTAAATCTATACAAGGACCGCAATTCTGCCATTGATAAACAGAGCCGTGAACTTGAAATGAAACTAAGTGTGATCCTGCATACTGATTTGGTCTCTAAGCAAGGTCAGTCGAAACTGGTTGATGATTTGGAGGATCAGCTGAACGAACTGGCTAAATCTTATGGTATAACAGCAGGTAATAAAAATGTGATCCAGGAAGGCATCAATCTGATAAAGCTGCAGTTAGAGGGTGTAACCAGGAGGATCAGGATGGAGAAAGCTCTCTTAATGAGCCGGGAAGAAATAGATAGAATGGTAGAGCCGTTTAAACTGCGTCTGAATCAAATGGTCAGCACTTCATCCAATCTTGAAATTTCTCTTAAAAGTCATCAGGCGGCCATCAATGTAGTCGAAAGTAAAGTGGACATTATGAACAGCCGCCAGAACATTGCCACCCAGGAGAAGATAAAAGACTTGCTGGAGCTTAATTCGAGGATGCAGAAGCAGAGTCTTATCTTCCAGATTTCTGCTGCAGCCATTGAATTTATTGTCATCGCTTATTACAGCCACTCTTTATGGAAGAATTTGTCTCCCGGTGCTTATCATGCTATTCCCGGTTGGCTGCAGTTAATCTTTGTGCTGCTGTTTTCGGGAAATATCGTTTATTGCACTCATCTGATCGGTGAATATATCCAAGACAAAAAAGACGAGCATGTGAAAAAGCACTTGCTCATCTCCTTGATACCTCTATCTGTTTTGCTCCTGGTTATATTGGTCAGCAGTTTTCTCTTTGGAAATTGATCAGCCCATTAGTTTTAAAGCTTTCAGCCTCTCAGATAGTCTCTTGTAATGAGCATCTTCTTCTGATGCCAGCTGTTCAAACAGTAATCTGGTTTCATTGTCATCTGCAATTTCTGCCAGTTCTCTATATCTTGCTGCGGCTTTCGTTTCAGCCTCTATTGCCATTTTCATTGCCTCTATAATGGTCATATTCTCCCCTCTTTTTCTCGTTAATTATAGAATCAATTTTAGCATATTTCGGCAACCCATAAAACACACAAAACTAACTGGAAAACCAAATCGGATAAAACTAATCTATTTTATTGGTGGACCGCCAGATTTTCATTTCCTGGGCCGATTTTATAAGTTCATCCCTGAATGATGGGTGAGCAATTCCGATTAACTCTTCTGCCCTTTCCCAGGTGGATTTTCCTTTCAATTGAACGATTCCATATTCAGTAACCAAATATTGAACGATGGACCGGGGAACGGTAACAATTGCTCCCGGGGTCAAAGCAGCCTTAATACGGGAATGCAGATTTCCCTGCTTATCTGTATAGGTGGAACTCATACAGATAAAACCTTTCCCGCCATGGGAATTAAATGCGCCTAAAATGAAATCCAATTGGCCTCCGGTACCGGATATTTGCCGGGTCCCTGCTGATTCCGAACAGATCTGGGTGAAGAGGTCTACTTCCAGGCAATTATTGATTGCCACCACTTTGTCATTCAAGGCGATCATGCGCGGGTCATTAGTGTAGTTTGCCGGGTATGATGCACAAAAAGGATTGTTGTGCAGAAAATCATAAACCTTATTAGTACCCATGGCAAAGGTATACACCATTTTATTTTTATCGATGGTTTTTCTGGCTCCGGTTATCAAGCCTTCTTCATACAAGTCTACATAAGAGTCCACCAACATCTCTGTATGGACTCCCAGGTCCTTTAAATTGCTTTCGGCGATCAAAGCTCCGACTGCATTGGGTAAACCGCCGATCCCTAGCTGCAGGCAGGCACCATCTTCGATTTCCTGTACAATAAGTTCCGCGATTTTTTCTTCAGTGTCACTGGTTTTGATTGGTGGTAATTGCATCAGCGGCCGGTTGTCGCCTTCAACGATATAATCAACTGATGTGATATGAATCGCTTCCTGATTCCCGCCCAGGCAGAGCGGAACCGATTTGTTCACTTCCAAAACAACAATTTTGGATTTCTCCATCACTGCCGCGGTAACGGAATTGGATGGTCCCAAATTGAAGAATCCCCGTGCATCCATAGGACCGACCATAATAAAAGCCACATCTATCTCGTTATATTTTCTGATCGACCGGGGCCCTTGATGATAAGTAAAAGGCATATAATTACATAGGTTTTTATCATGCATGCTCCGTGAAAGAGCACTGAAATGATAGTCTTCCATGATAAAATGTTTTCTTTCCGGATCGGCAATCACTGGTTTTGGGATCTGGGTGAAACTGACACCCCTGATCGTCACATCATGTAATTCATCTTTTCTTTTGGCCAGTGCTTCATCTAATGCATCAGGAAACATTACAAATTCACTATACTGGACGATGTCTCCTGACTTGACTAAGCCTGCCGCTTCTTCCGGACTGATAAGCTTCTGCTGGTATTTTAAATGGATAATGTCTGACATTTTTTATTTTGATCCTCCCTGTATAAAACTGTTTTTATTTTCCCCAATTTTCAATTACTTTTTCATTAAATTTTATAACTCCCCCTTTTCAGACACTTATCCCCCCAATAAATTAAAAATTATAATAACACACTCTACTAGTTTGTGAAACTTTTCTTATATTTTTGTATAAATGAAAAAATTCCGAATATAAAAGGTCTTATTTTTGGACAGCAAGAATTGCGTTTTCGATTTGTTTGTGGGTGATATCATCGGTAATGACATAGTCACCTATACCCCGTGGCAGGACGAAATTTATTTTCCTGTTTTTGATTTTTTTATCGGCCTGCATTGCAGAGATCACATCTTCAGGGGCAAAAGAGGGGAACTGGCTTTTTAGCTGTAATTTCATAAATAATTTTTCTACTCTTTTCATTTCTTCTGTGGTCATTAAACCAATTCTATGGGATAAGTAACATGCAGCTGTGATTCCCATGGCAACGGCTTCTCCATGCCGGAAAAGCTTATAATCGCCTAATTTTTCAACTGCATGTCCAAAAGTATGGCCTAAATTAAGGATGGCTCTAAGCCCTTCTTCTTTTTCATCCTGAGCTACGATCTCACTTTTGATCTGACAGGAACGATAAATGGTTTTCTGCAGGCTGATTTCTTCCAGTTCAATCAGTTCCTCAGCATGGGCTTCCAGGTAGGAAAAAAATTCATGATCATAGACGATACCGTATTTGACAACTTCTCCTAGTCCGCTTGTGAACTCTCTGTTGTTTAAAGTCCGCAAAGTATCGGTATCGATTATGACCAGCCTGGGCTGGTGAAATGAACCCAGCAAATTTTTGCCGGAGTGATGGTTGATCGCAACTTTTCCGCCCACACTGCTGTCCACCTGGGCTAAAAGAGTAGTAGGGATTTGGATAAAATCTATTCCTCTTTGGTATATGGACGCGGCAAAACCCGCCAGGTCACCAACTACACCACCGCCCAAAGCAATACACAGACTGCTGCGTTCGATTCCTGACTTCACTGCCTGATCCACAATTTTCATGGCTTCATCGATGTTCTTATATTTTTCCCCATCCGGCATCAAGGCCAAGGAAACTTCAAAGCCGCAGTTTTGCAAGGCACTGATGCACATATACCCGTATATGCTGTAAACCAGCGGATTGCTCACCAATAATACTTTTTCAGCGGAAGTGACCTGTTTGACCAGGTCCCCTGCCTGTCCCAGAATATTGGAATCAATAAAAATCTCATAGCTGCGATCACCTAAATCAACGATTAAATCTGCCACCAGTAAAACCTCACATTTGTTATTGCCGTTTTTTTCTTACCATACTGGCAATTTCTCTTACTACTGATTCCATGTCTTTGCCGCTGGT
>JAAZFJ010000132.1 GCA_012511795.1 Syntrophomonadaceae bacterium | reverse complement strand
TGGTGGAGGCGGGGGGAGTCGAACCCCCGTCCGAAAGAAAGACCAGAAGAGTTTCTCCGAGCGCAGTCCGTGATTTGAGTTTCGCTCATCCGACGCCCACGAACAGGCTTCTTAGAGCTATCCCCGATTAGTTTCCCCTTAAAGCCCCTCGAGAAAGAAGGCTTCAGGGTACCCTCACTGTGTGACGCCCTGCACTAAGCCGTGAGGAGTCTTAGCCGGACGAGCCGCATTAAGCGGCTAGTGCAAAATTATCTTCTGCAGTTATTTGTTGTTTCACCTTTTTAACGAGCTGGCGACAACTCGGCTCGCTGCTCAACCCACCTATTCCCCCGTCGAAACCATTACGCCCCCATAATTAAAATCTATCAGGGGTGCATATCATATATTACTACGGGTCAACATTTTTGTCATCCCTCAAATATTAGGAGCGGCTTTTTTCTTTAACTGCCCGTTCCATATCCCGGCGGGCATCGCGGGCTGCTATATCTTCCCGCTTGTCATACAGTTTCTTACCGATGGCTACTGCCAGATCCATTTTGGCTTTACCTTCTTTAAAGTATACCTTTAAAGGGATCAGGGTATAACCTTTTTCTTTTAGCATGCCCAGCAGATGATTAATTTCCCGATGGTGTAAAAGTAACTTTTTGGGCCTTAAGGGATCATGATTGAACTGATTGCCCTGTTCATAGGGGCTGATATGGAAATTAATCACCCAAGCTTCACCGTCCTTGACGGTTGCATAGGCATCTTTTAAGTTACCTTTGCCCATGCGCAGTGATTTCACTTCAGTTCCCACCAAAACCAGGCCGGCTTCAAAGTTTTCTTTTATATGATATTCAAATCTGGCTTTGCGGTTTTCTATAACCGGTTTTATGCCGCTTTTTTTACCCATAGTGCACCTCATACCAGGCAGCTTAAAATTCGAAAAACAAACCCTCACCTCGTCATCAATGCTCCAAGGTCAGGGCTCTAAGCTTTTGCTTTAGCCTCATTATTATAACGCAATTTACTGATTTGGTCAATTGACTGTTTACTTTTATTCCCATTTAAATTAAAAATCCCCCGGGAGTGCGACCGGGGGATTTTTAAGTAAGAGTGGGGTTATTTATAAAGACCCTTGTCAGGGAAGGAAAACTTTTAATGGACCAAGCTAAAATTAAAAAAGTCAGTTGCAGAAAATACAACTGACTAATAATACCTGGAAAAGGTACTACGAAAATCGTCTAGTCTTCTTTCCGCATTGGGAGGCATAGCCGTTTCCCGCTATACCCTATCGGTCACTTAACCATCGCTTAGCCTTAGGTACAGTAACTCGAAAACTGGATTTATTATTTTATTATATGGTTTGTTATGCTGTATTCGACAGAGGATTTTGAATTCCTTTTTTAAATTAAAATTTAGTAAAAAAATCCCGTTTAAATCAGTTCAAAATCAATTTTGGCTTCATCTGTATCAACTCTTACCAGTTGAACTCTGACTTCTCCGCCGATGGCGAACTTGCGGCCGGAATGTCTGCCGGTTAAGGTATGATTGCGTTCATTAAATTCATAATAATCATCTATGATGCTGGAAACATGAATTAAGCCTTCCACCGTGTTATCCAGCTGTATAAACATTCCATAGGGCTGTACTGATACGATCCGGGCAATAAACTCATCACCCACGAATTTTTCCATATACTGCGCTTTTTTAATGTCAGATAATTCCCGTTCTGCTTCTTCCGCCTTTATTTCCTGCATAGAGCAATGCTCCCCGGCAGCCGCCATCCCTTTTTCCAGCTTACTGCGCCGGTTGGCATTCATAGTGCCATTCAATAAATCGCTTAAAACCCGGTGTACGATTAAGTCCGGATAACGCCTGATGGGGCTGGTAAAATGGCAGTAATACTTGGAAGCCAAGCCAAAATGTCCTAATGCTTCAGGCATATAACTGGCATGTTTCATAGATCTTAAAAGCATCATAGCGATCATAGGCTCTTCAGGTTTACCTTTAATCTGCATCAGGATTTTTTGATATGTTTTAGGATCAACTGATTTCCCTCTGACTTTTAAGCCGAAAACGCCCAAAACTTGATTTAATTTATCCAGGGCATTTTCATCGGGCTTTTGATGGACTCTGTATAATACCGGCATTTGCGCCCAGTACATGTGCTCTGCCACTACTTCATTGGCACAGATCATAAAATCTTCGATAATTTTCTCCCCAGGTCCCCGATCGATCCTTTTTATTTCAATGGGGAAACTTTTTTCATCAACGATTACTTTCGCTTCAGGGAAATCAAAGTCCAAGGCTCCGCGCTCAGTTCTTCTGGCTCTTAATATATCTGCCAGCTCTTTCATGGTTTTAAAATCATCGACCAGATAATCATAACGCTTCAGTAAACTCTGGTCACTGCCTGCTAAAATTTTATTAACATCCTCATAGGTCATGCGTTCATCAATATTAAGAACAGATTTGAAAAGATCATAGTCGATTACATTGCCTCTGCTGTCCAGTTCCATAATACAGCTTAAAGCCAAACGTTCAACACCTGCATTGAGGCTGCAAATATCATTGCTGAGCTCAGGTGGAAGCATGGGCAAAACT
Source organism: Syntrophomonadaceae bacterium (assembly GCA_012511795.1). Classification (GTDB taxonomy): domain Bacteria; phylum Bacillota; class Syntrophomonadia; order Syntrophomonadales; family Syntrophomonadaceae; genus UBA1368. The sequence continues at coordinate 1,428 of JAAZFJ010000132.1, read as the reverse complement.
TTATCTATCAAGTAGACACTGGTGCCTCTGGCAAATGCTTCTTTATCCAATTTGCTTTTTTCTTTTACATAATGAGATACATCTGCAATATGGACACCCAGTTGATAACCGTCTTTTTTGCGGCTGATGGAGACTGCATCGTCCAGGTCTTTGGCATCAGCACCATCCATAGTTACCATCCTGACTCCGGTCAAATCCCGGCGGCGTTCTTTCTCCTCTGCCGGAACCGGTACCGCTGCTTCTTTTGCTTCAGCTAAAACTGATTCAGGGAAACCTGTTCTCAGGCCGTGTTTTCTGATGACCACTTGTAAATCCAGGCCCGGCTGGCCTTTTCTGCCTAAGACTTCAACTATTCTGCCCTCAGGGTATTTGTTTTTGTCAGGATAGGCTGTAATTGATACCAGAACTTTGTCACCATTCTTAACTTTTAGTTTGTTACTGGGTTTAACGTTTATAGGATAGATCTGTCTGGCATCATCAGGAATCACCTGGAAAGAATGGCGGCCGCGGTCAAATGTCCCCACCAGCTGTGTATTGGCACGCTTTATGGCACGTATTACCTCGCCTTCCGGGCGCTCTCCGTCAAAAGCTTTCTCCTGCCGTCTCACCATAACCCGGTCATGATGCATTGCACCATTGAGATTTTTGCCGAATACAAAGATCTCCGGTTCATTAATATCATCGGGTTTTAATATGCCGTAGCCCCGCTGGCTGATGTTGATGACGCCTTTGACCAGATTCATCATTTCCGGCAGCCCATATTTATTTTTGCGGGTCTTCACTATTTCGCCCTGTTTTTCCAGTTGTCCTAATTCTTTGCTGAATTTTACCTCATCTTCACCCGGCACCACTTCCAAAGCCTGCATCAACTCTCCGTAACTGAGGGGACGGTAACTTCCCTGGCGAATAAATGAAAGGATCGTTTCTTTATTTATAACTTTTTCCTCCTCTAGAAGTTTAGAAATATATTTTTATTAGCTTAGCCAAAATGTAACAGTTCTATAAGCCTAATTCTGGTGCGATAAGCTTCATACTTTTCAGTGCTATATCAAAAAATTCTTCCAATTCCATGCCTATTTCACTGCAGCTTGCCATTTGTTCCCGATTGGCACCACGGGCAAAGGCTTTTTCCTTGAAACGCTTTTTCAGGGACTTGACCTCCACATTTACCAACTGTTTGTCAGGTCTGACCATGGCTGCAGCAGTTATAAAGCCGCTGGTTGGATCACAGCAGTAAAGGGCTTTATCCAGAAGAGTGTTCCTCTCCAGTCCATGTATTTCGTTATGTACTTTAACAGCATAAACTAAATCTTCCGGCAAGCCTTGTTTTTCCAATATTTCTGCTCCCAACAGAGAATGTTTAAACGGTTCTTCTCCGGTCATATTATAGTCAATGTCATGTAATAAACCGGTTAAACCGTATTTTTC
>JAAZFJ010000131.1 GCA_012511795.1 Syntrophomonadaceae bacterium | reverse complement strand
TGACACCAGGACTGGCAAAGTAAACAGTTTTTGGCTTAATGGAACACTGGATACGGAAAGCAATGTTCAGTTTGGCGAAGGCGGGGCCGGCACTTTTTCGGACGGGAAATTAACCACCCTGATCAATGATGTAAGGTGTCGAACCATACTAGAGGAGTTTATCAAAGCCGGCGCACCACCTGAAATACTGTATAAAAGCAAACCCCATATCGGCACTGATATTCTCAAGGAAACAGTGAAAAACATAAGACAGGAGATTATTGCCTATGGGGGAGAAGTAAGGTTTAAGGCTAAAGTTACTGATTTCATAATTAAAAATGGAAACATTCAAGGAGTTGTCATCAATGGCCATGAAGAACTCAGTTGCCAGGTAATCCTGCTGGCCATCGGCCACAGTGCCCGGGATACTTATGAATTGCTGCACCAGAAGGGTATAGAAATGAAACCAAAGCCTTTTTCCATTGGGGTAAGAATTGAACATCCTCAGGATGTGATAGATAGGGCACAATATGGTGATGCTGTAAAAATTACCGGGCTTGGAGCAGCCGATTACAAACTGGTTTATCATGGCCGAGACGGCAGGTCGGCCTACTCTTTTTGTATGTGTCCCGGTGGCTATGTAGTTGCTGCCGCTTCCGAAGAACAAGGGTTGGTTACCAATGGCATGAGTGAATACCGAAGAGATGGAATCAATGCTAATGCAGCTATACTGGTAGGAGTTTCTCCGGCAGATTTTCCGGGTCCACATCCCCTGGCAGGCATGGAATTTCAGAGAAAATGGGAACGATTAGCATTTCAGCTGGGGGGAGAGGGTTACAAAGCTCCAGTCCAATTGACCGGGGACTTTTTAAATGACAAGGCATCGGACTCAATTGGCAGTGTAAAACCCACCTACCAACCAGGGGTGGTATTGGCACCCCTGAAAGAATGTCTGCCTGAATATGCAGTTAATACTATTAGAGAAGCAATTTTGCAATTTGATACCAGGATCAAGGGTTTTGCCATGCCGGACAGCATACTCACCGGTGTGGAGACCAGGAGTTCTTCACCGGTAAGGATCAACAGAGATTCAAACCATTTGTCAAATATCAACGGCTTGTATCCCATGGGTGAAGGGGCAGGCTATGCAGGAGGCATCATGTCATCTGCAGTAGACGGAGTAAAAACAGCAGAAATCATTATGGCCAGGTATGCACCGATAAAAAAGATTTAAACGATGCCCCACTTTTTGTTTTTATAAGTGATAACAAAATGTTGCAAACAGATTTTAGAATTTAGATAGAGATAATATAAAAAGGATTGAAATGGAGAAGGATCATTGAATCACAAACAAGATAAATTGGAGGCCCCAGAAAGAATAAAGGAATTGAATCCTGCTGCCACCTTGATGAGAATAGGTTTAAAAGAAAATGATGTTTTATGTGATATTGGTGCGGGCACCGGGGTATTTACCGTTCCGGCAGCCCGGATAACCAAAAATAAAGTATATGGCCTGGATAACGATAAAGATATGCTCCGTATCATAAAACAAAAAGCTGAAACGGAGTGTTTGAAAAATATTGAATTGATAGAAGTGGAAGGTGAGCATTTTTCTTTGCCTGATTATATCGCGGATATAGTTTTAATGGTAACTGTGTTGCATGAAATCGAAAACAGCCAAGAGTTCCTGGCAGAAGCAAAAAGGATCCTGAAGAATGGCGGGAAAATAGCCGTGATCGAGTTTCACAAATGGCAGACTCCCAAAGGCCCGCCGCCGGGACATCGAATCAGCAAAAAGGAAATCATCAGCAGACTTTATAATGCTGGTTTTGCAGTTTGGGAAGATTTCGATTTAGGAGAAAACTATAATTGCCTTATATTTAAGTTAAACTCTCCAGCTTAAGCTTTAGCAAGATAAATAATCGTGTATAATTTAAGGGATAGTTTTTTAACTCCCTTATTCTTTTGAAAGAGGCGAAATATCAATGCACAGTTTTAAAAACGATTATAGTGAAGGTGCTCATCCCCGCATACTGCAAACCTTGCTGGAAACAAACCTTGAACAGGCTGAAGGTTACGGGGAAGATCAGTTTTCACAGCAGGCAGCTGAATTAATAAAAGCCGGGTTATGCAGCAGTGATGTGGACATTCATTTTTTACCCGGGGGAACTCATACCAATCTTATCGCCATATCTGCTTTTTTAAGGCCCCACGAAGCTGCCATTGCGGCCGGATCAGGCCACATTCAGGTACATGAGACCGGTGCCATTGAAGCCACCGGACATAAAATATTATCAATAAACACCAGTGATGGAAAATTAAATCCCGAGTCGATAAAAAAAGTTCTTGCCCAACATACTGATGAACATATGGTAAAACCAAGGCTGGTTTATATTTCAAATTCCACTGAACTGGGGACGGTCTATACTCAATCAGAACTTATTGAGTTGAGCAGCTTTTGCCGGGATAATAAGCTGATCTTTTACATGGATGGGGCCAGACTGGGTTCAGCTTTATGCAGTGCAGGAAATGATGTTGCCTTATCTGATCTCCCCACACTTCTTGATGCTTTTTACATTGGCGGAACCAAGAATGGTGCTCTTTTAGGTGAGGCATTAGTGATCTGCAGTGATTTCCTTAAAGAAGACTTTCGTTACCATATTAAGCAAAAAGGAGGCCTTCTTGCCAAAGGGCGGCTTATGGGAATTCAGTTTATTGAACTTTTCCGGGATGATCTGTATTTTCAGCTTGCCAGACATGCAAATGAAATGGCTGCATTGATAAGAAGTGAAATCAAAAATGCCGGGTTTGATTTTTTGGTGGATTCACCATCCAATCAAATCTTTCCGATACTGCCCCAAAGAATGATAAAAGAATTGCAGAAGAAGTATTCATTCCAGATCTGGGCAATGGTGGATGAAGATCATTCAGCGGTCCGCCTGGTTACTTCCTGGGCTACACAGAAAGAAACGGTAGATGATTTTATTCAAGACTTTCAAAAGCTGATAAATATGAATGATATATAAGGATAACCGGGATGATCAAAACCAATGCTGTACGCTTACTGGAGAGCCAGGGAATAAATATAAAAACCCGGGATTATATAGTGGATGAAAACGATTTGTCAGGAGAGCATGTAGCTGAGCAATTGGGAATACCTGCGGAACAGGTTTTTAAAACCCTGGTCCTGAAGGGTGAAAACAATGGCTATTTTGTCTGCTGCATTCCTTCCAATTTCGAAGTGGATCTGAAAAAGGCGGCTCGGGCAATTAATGATAAAAAAGCGGACATGATCCATGTGAAAGACTTGCAGAGAATTACCGGATATATCCGGGGCGGGTGCTCGCCGATAGGGATGAAAAAGATTTTTCCCACCTTTATTGATGAAACAGCCCTCTTATTCGATGAAATCTGTGTCAGCGCCGGAGTAAGGGGCACTATGATTATTATTGCACCACAGGATCTAATAGAATATACTAATGCTGTGCTTTTTGATTTGCTTAAAATTTAGCTGCCAGCAAATAGTGCTAACTGCTGTTTGACTGAAAATTATGAATTATAAAGGAGAGGTATAAACTGTGAAGGTAGTCGCATTTAACGGCAGTCCTCATAAAGAAGGAAATACATACAGCGCTCTAAAGGCTGTAATTGATGAGCTGGAAAAACAAGGTATCACCACCGAGATAATTCATATGGGACATAAAGCTATTAGAGGCTGTACGGCATGTTATAAATGCGTTGAAAATAAAGATGAGAAGTGTTCCCTCAAAGATGATGATGTGAATGAGTGGATACAAAAAATTAAAGAAGCTGATGGCATTATATTGGGCTCGCCGGTTCATTATTCAGCAATCAGTGCCACTTTGAAGGCGTTTTTGGATCGGGCTTTTTATGTTGCTTCCGCTAATGGCGGACTTTTCAGGCATAAAGTGGGGGCGTCTGTTCTGGCAGTAAGGCGTTCCGGGGGTCTGCCTGCTTTTAACCAATTGAACAACTATATCCTCTATGCAGAAATGTTGATGCCTTCAGCAAACTATTGGAATGTTGCCCATGGTTCTGTTCCTGGTGAACTGCTGCAGGATGAAGAGGGTCTGCAAATCATGAGGGTGCTGGGCAAAAATATGGCCTGGCTTTTAAAACTGGTGGAAAACGGCCGGGGAATCGTCGAAGAGCCTGAAGCAGAAGCCAAAATCAAAACGAACTTTATCCGCTAAGCCTGGCAGAAAGCTGGATT
>JAAZFJ010000130.1 GCA_012511795.1 Syntrophomonadaceae bacterium | reverse complement strand
GGCAGGTATTGAACGAAGCGATATCAGTAAACTGGTAGTCACCGGTTATGGCAGGATGACTTTCCCTGATGCCGATGAACAGATCAGTGAGATAACCTGTCATGCGAAAGGAGTTCATTTCCTGGTACCGAATGCCAGAACCATTATAGATATCGGCGGGCAGGATGCCAAGGTTATAAAACTGGATAACCAGGGCTATGTAAGCAACTTTGTAATGAATGAAAAGTGTGCTGCCGGAACCGGGCGCTTCCTGGAAGTTATGGCTAGAGTTTTGGAGATTGATGTAAGTCGATTGGGAGAACTGGGGGAACAAGCCGAAAACATAGTACCCATCAGCAGTACTTGTACGGTGTTCGCTGAATCAGAGGTAATATCCCAGTTGGCAGCGGGCAAGCATATTCCTGATATAGTTGCAGGGATCCACCAATCTGTAGCCCGAAGAGTTGCCGGTTTGACCGGTCGGGTGGGTTTAACACCCCAGGTGGTTATGACCGGGGGCGTAGCAAAGAACATTGGCGTTGTTAAAGCCATGGAAAAAGAGCTTAAAGTACCAATTATTGTGGCACCCAGATCTCAACTGACCGGCGCTTTGGGAGCAGCACTGATTGCTTTCGAATCATCTGCGGGCAAAGGTGCTTAACCGGTAAAAACAAAGATTTAATGCTGCAATATTCCTAATAACCCTGTACTTAGGAGGTGGGATGAAACTAAATAAGTAGGGTCTCCATAAACGACTTAATTTAAGGAAGGGGTATTGAAATTGAAAAAACAAGTTAAGAAATTTATTGCTCTGATACTGGTTATGGCATTTGCTTTTGCAGTAGTTGGCTGCGGCGGCGGCGACAAAGAACCCGCACCGGCTGATAATGGAGATAAAGCACCAGCTGAAGCGATCACACTTCACTGGGGAGCAACTTCCTCACCGGAACACTCCTATGCAACAGTTTCAGAAGACTTTATCAATGCTGTTAAAGAAAGAACTAATGGATCAGTAATCATTTCCCCTGAATTTGCCGGGGTCCATGGCGGAGAGCGCCAAATGACTGAATCAGTTATGCGCGGCGACCTGGATATGGAAATGACCTCTGACGTAGGACTGGCAGCTTTATTCCCGGATTTGGGATTCACCCAGCTTCCATTCCTGTTCAAAGATTATGACGATGTAGATGCCCGTTATCTGAATGGCTGGATGGGCGAAGTTATAGAAAAAAGACTGGCTGAAAAAGGTATTATCGTTCTGGGTTGGGGTGAAAACGATTATCGTGCGCTGACCAACTCAAAGCATCCTATTTCCGGAGCAAATGATCTGGAAGGGTTGAAAATAAGAGTTCCTGAAATTCCGATGTATATTGAATTCTTTAAACAATTGGGAGCTCTTCCCACGCCGATGGCAGTTACCGAACTTCCTACTGCTCTGCAGCAGAAGACCATCGACGGACAAGACAATGGAGCGATCCTGACCTATTCCTATGGATACTATCAGTTCCAGCCTTATATGACTAAACTGCAGCATATTTACAGCGGAACCGTATTGATCATCAGTGAAAAAACCTGGAATAAACTCAGTGAAGAACAACAAAACATTATTGCCGAAGAAGCTGAAAAATACTGTGCCGCTCAGTTAGAAAGAAACCGTGCTGATGTTGCTGAGTTCTACCAAAACATGGAAGAAAAAGGCGTAGAAATTATTGAACCTAGTCCGGAGCTGATTGCCAGAGCTCAGGAAATTGGAAAAAATATCATGAACGATCCTAAGAATGATGAACTGTATGGCAAAGATGTTATGGACAGACTCAGAGCTGGAGAATAATTTTAGCTTACCGGTTTAAGCAGGCGTTAGAATGGGCGTTTACTGACTGGTAAACGCCCATTCCTGCTCTAAATGTTGATTTTTTGGATATTGATGACAGGAGAGGAAAAGAATTATGGCATCAACACTTAATAAGTTTAACAATTTCCTAGGCTCCATTGAATATGCCATTACCGTCCCCATCTTCCTGGCTATGCTTACTTTAATGTTTGTACAGGTAATTTTCAGGTATTTCCTGGAAAGCCCCCTGCCATGGTCAGAAGAAATAATACGGTATGCCTTTATAGCTTCCTCCTATCTGGGTGGTGCTATAGCCACAATGGAACGTGAACACATTGAAATTAATTTTATAGAAATAATGCTTGAAAAAGTAAAAAACACTAATCCCCAAAAACATGCTCAGATAATAAAGATCGCTAATGCCGCGAGAGATTTACTGGCAGCCTTCTTTTTAAGCATGGTTGTATATCAGACTTATTTACTGGTCGCTGACCAGTTTAATTACAGTATGGTTTCCCCGGCGGCACAGGTACCGATGTGGATCGTCACTGGCTTTATGCTTTTGGGTTTGATAATGATGATTATTCACAGTCTTTTGAATGTCGTCTTGAATCTCAATGGTTATGGCAAGACCGGATATGAGGATCCTGAGGAAGGAGGAGACTGCGCATGCTCCTTATAGTAATATTTATGGTCGCATTTATTGCGCTGGCCTGCCTTCGCGTGCCGATTCCCTTTGCAGCAGGCATGGGTGCCATGCTGAGCATGGTGGTTGGCGGACAGGATATCAGCAGTATACCAACTGCCATTTTCGGATCCCTTGATTCCTTTCCTTATCTGGCCATACCAGCCTTTATTTATGCTGGTGACTTGATGACCCTGGGCGGTATTTCCCGGGCTCTCATGAGCTGGGTAAGAGCTATACTGGGCCGCATCAGAGGAAGTGTTGGCGCAACAGTTGTTGTAACTTCGGCTTTGTTTGGAACCATTTCCGGTTCTTCAGTGGCAACTGTAAGTGCAATAGGAAGTATGATGGTTCCGGAAATGTTAAAAGCCGGTTATGAAAAAAGATATGCTACTGCGTTGGTGGCGGCATCAGGCTTTATTGGCATTCTGATTCCCCCAAGCATTCCTGGTATCGTATATGCTATGACTGCTGCCGTACCAGTCGCCGAAGTATGGTTGTCAACGGCAATGGCCGGAATCATGATTGTATTAGTTTATGTAATTTATAACCGCATCTTCTTTGCGAAGCAGGAAATCCTTCCGGAAGAACCTTTTACAATTAAAAGCTATGCCAAAGACGTAGGCAGCAAATCACCCCGTGCCATCGTTGCTATTTTAATGCCGCTGATTATTTTCGTAGGTGTTTACGGCGGTATCCTTACTCCTACTGAAGCCGGTGCTGTAGCAGTATTTTACGGTTTTTTTGCCGGCTGGGTAATTTATCCTTTGTTATTTAAAGATAAAGACAATATGGGACTAATAGCTTTAACTAAAAAGAGTGCAATAACCAGTGCAGGTATTTGCTTGCTGATCGCATTTGCAGGTGTAGCTACCAAGATGTTTACCTTTGCCGGTGCCGGTGCAGCTTTATCCCAGTTTATGCTGGGTGTAACTGACAGTCCTGCTATGTTCCTGTTGATCGTTAATGTTGTTTTGATTTTGGTTGGCATGTTTATGGAAACCAATACCAGTATTCTGCTCTTGGGACCGATTTTGATCCCTGCTGCTCAGGCTTTTGGCATTGATCCCATCCACTTTGGTGCAGTTATGCTGCTCAACCTGGAAATTGGTATGATCACTCCGCCCTTTGCCTGTAACTTGTTTGTTGCCTGCCGCATCAGCGGGTTAACCATGGATAAGTTGCTGAAACCAATACTTGGGTTTATCGCCTGCTGTATACCAGTGTTATTAATAACCACATACTTTCCCATATCAGTTATGTGGTTGGTCAACCTGATGCGCTAATAGTCTTATGTTGTAGGAGGAAAATTATATGGACATGTTCCGTTTAGATGGAAAAGTTGCCATAGTAACCGGCGCCGGACGTGGCTTGGGCGCTGCTATGGCCAAAGGATTAGCTGAAGCCGGAGCAGATGTGACAGTAGCAGATATAGATTTTGGGGCTGCTGCAGATACTGCCGGATTGATTGAGCAAATGGGAAGAAAAGCTTTGCCGGTAAAGGTCGACGTGGGAGATGCTGCTTCCGTAAAAAATATGGTGGATGCCACCGTTGAAAAATTTGGGACAGTAGATATCCTGGTCAACAATGCCGGTATCCAAAGACGCGATCCCTGTATAGAAATGAGCGAAGAAGACTGGGATGCAGTAATAAGGGTCAATTTAAAAGGCGTATTCTTATGTTCCCGGGAAGTGGGCAGAATATTAGTACAAAAAGGCAGCGGTAAAGTTATCAATATTGCCTCATTACTGGCTACCGTAGCTCAGCCCAATCGGGGGCCCTATACTGCCAGCAAGGGTGCTGTTGCACAATTTACGAAAGTTTTAGCCCTGGAGTGGGCACCCTATAATATCAATGTAAATGCTATTGCCCCGGGTTACGTTGCAACAGAATTAAATACAAAATTAATAGAAGACAAACAGGTATATGACGAACTGACCAGTCGTATTCCGATGGGAAGATGGTGTGAACCTGAAGAATTAACTGGCGCAGTAGTGTTTCTCGCTTCTAATGCCTCCAGTTATATGACCGGCCAGCTAGTCAATATTGATGGTGGTTATTTATGCCTGTAGTATACGGGTACAGGCAATAGTATAAACAAATATCATTATGCATTAGGAGATGTGATTATGAACTGGAAAGATTATTATCAATCGAGAATTGTAACGGCGGATGAAGCAGTTACAAAAATAAAAAACGGCTATCAAATTTCATATGGTCATGCAACTGGTGAACCACAGCTATTTGCTGAAGCTTTATTGAAACGTGAAAAAGAATTCACCGGTGTATCCTTTATCCACGGTCTGGCTATGGGGCCCGGGTTATATTGCCAGGATGATGTTGATCCGGCATGTGTTAATCATATTACTGTGTTTGCCGGTAAAAATACCCGCAAAGCTGTTCAGGAAGGAAGAGCACCTTTTGTGCCTATGCACTTTTCAGATGCCCCCGGTGCTTTCAGACGCGGGATCATCCCCATTGATGCAGCCATTATACACGTATCTCCCCCGGATCGTTTTGGCTACTGTTCCTTTGGGATCTCAGTAGACTATGAACGCGCTGCGGTAGATGCTGCCAAGCTGGTTATCGCTGAAGTGAATACTAAAATGCCCAGAACCATGGGTGATACACTTATTCATGTTAGGGATATCGATTACTTCATTCCCAGTGACCGGCCTTTATGGGTTATGGAAAAACCATCCATCGGTGAAGTGGAATCGGCCATAGGCAAAAATATTGCTGAACTGGTTGTTGATGGAGCCTGCCTGCAGCTGGGGATGGGTGCGATTCCCAATGCCATCATGGGCTTTTTAACTGAAAAAAATGATCTGGGTGTTCATACTGAATTGATTTCTGATGGAGCGATGGAACTGATGCAATTAGGAGTGATCAACGGCAAACGCAAAAACCTGCATCCTAATAAAGCAATTGCTACTTTTGCATCCGGCACCACTGAATTGTATGAATGGCTTCATGAAAATTCCATGGTTGAGTTCCGTCCGGTAGATTATGTTAACAATGCCCATGTAATCAGTATGAATGACCGTATGTTCTCTGTGAACTCCGCTTTGTCAGTAGATCTGCAGGGACAGGTTTGCGCCGAGACCATCAATGCAAAACAATTCAGCGGAATCGGCGGGCAGGTAGACTTTGTCCGTGGTGCAACCTGGTCTAAAGGCGGTAAATCTATTATTGCCATGCCTGCAACAGCTAAAAAGGGTACTATATCAAGAATTGTAGCCACATTTAATCCTGGTGATGCAGTAAGTACCAGCAGAAACGATGTGGACTATGTGGTCACTGAATTCGGCACAGCTCATCTGCGCGGCCAGAGTATTTTGGAAAGAGCCCGCCGCTTGATAGAGATCGCTCATCCCGATTTCAGAGCTGAGCTGAAAGACCAGTTTGAATCTTTATATGAATTAAAACTGTAATTCTATTTAACTTATTCGGGCACAATGATTTTAAATAAAAATGCAAAGGCAGGGGTTAGTAGTAATGGATTACAGCAAAGATGTAAAACAATGGGATGATTTTAAGATCGGTGATGTTGCAAGGTTTGCCAAAACTGTCACTGACTCAGATGTGGTATTCTGGTGTGGTATAACCGGTGACATGAATCCTATGCATCTGGACAGTGAATATAGCAAGAGGACACGCTTTGGCAATATTATTGCTCCAGGTGTTTATGTACTGGGCTTTATATCTGCCACCATCAGTAAACTGGCTTTAGGGCATGTCTATGCACAGCAGAATATACGCTTTAAAAAGCCGGTATATGTGGGTGATACTATCACCGCTGAAGTATCTATCATCGATAAACTGGAAGACAAACGTATGTTAAAGCTGGCAACCAAATGTTATAACCAAAAGGATGAAGTGGTTCTTGATGGAGAAGCATTACATTATATTCAGCAATAACACGTTCCAATACCCCTTTAAAATGCCGGGGCATAAATGCCCCGGCATATTTGTATTAAACTGGCTTTTATTCAGTGGAAAGACCATATTTATTTAATTTTCGAACTACAGTTGACTGATCAATTCCAATAACTCTTGAAATTTGACGGCTGGTACGATATTTTTTTAAAGTATTTTCCAGCAATTGTTTTTCGGTTTCTTCCAGGGCTTGCTTAAGGGGGATGATACCGGATACCTGCACAGGCCGGGCCTTTATTTCTCCGCTTTGCTGCTGATACCAGGGGAGATCACCTGTTTGCAGGAATTCATCATAACCAAGTACCACCATTTGTTCAACAGCATTTTTTAGTTCTCTGATGTTGCCTGGCCATGGATATCTCTCCAGTTCGCTTTTTATTTCGTAGCTAAAGCGCTTTTTTTGATGATAGCGATTGTTGAAAAGGTTTAAATAGTAAAGGCTTAACGGCGCAATATCGTCAACCCTGTCACGCAAAGGGGGAATGGAGATGCGAATAACATTAAGACGGTAGAACAGATCAGCTCTGAAACGCTTGTTGGCTACCATTTGTTCAAGGTCACGGTTAGTTGCAGCAAGGATTCGCACATCTACTGCGGTAGTCTTGGTTGAACCAACCCGCATGATTTCCCGGGCTTCTAAAACTCTTAGTATTTTTACCTGTAAGCTTAATGGAAGTTCACCAATTTCATCCAGGAATAGAGTTCCCCCCTGGGCAGTTTCAAATAATCCTGCTTTTCCGTTTCGTGCAGCACCCGTAAAAGCACCTGGTGCATAGCCAAAGAGTTCTGATTCCAGTAATTGCTCAGGTATGGCACCACAATTTACAACGATAAAGGGACTTTTGCTGCGAGGGGAATTTTCATGAATATACCCGGCCACTACTTCTTTACCTACACCTGATTCACCTAAAATTAGTACAGTGGCATCAACTGAGCTTACTTTATTTGCAGTGGCAAAAACCAATTTCATCCCTTCACTTACGGCAATATAATCTTCACCTTTTCCCTGGGTTTTGGCGCTTTCCAGCTGCGCATATACCTTTTCCATGGCCTGAGCACGCAGCAGTTCCTGGCGCAGGCTGTTCAATTCAGTAATATCCCGGACATTGGTAATAACACGATGTATTTCACCTTTCTCATTAAATACAGGATTACCGGTTACAGTAATGCTGCGGTTATTTCGTGTTATTTGCGGAATAGTAACCGGTTTTTTTTCCTCCAGGACCAGTAAAGCAACAGAACGAGGCATATACTCCGGATTTAAATGATCGCGCATGTTGGTACCGATCATTTCTTCCTCTTTTAAGCCGGTCAGTCTCTCGTAGGCTTTATTGAGCATCAGCACCTTGCCTTGGCCATCTGTGATCAGGATACCGTCAAAGGATGATTCCAGTACAGCATGAATATCCTCGATCTGCTTTTGGGTTTCGCTCAGTTCAGTTTCCAATTCAGCGATCCGATCCTGAAGAATTGATTCTCTTTCAGCAGCGTTATTCATTCCTTTCAACTCCTATTACTTCGAACTTTTACTGATGCATATAGAATGTTTCGATGCATAATAGCATCATAACATTAACTCAAAACTAACACAAATGCATAAGAGGAATCATATTTAAGGGGATTGCGTAAGGAACGGCTGTGAAAAAAATGTTGGCATGGATATTGCATCAAGTATTGTTAATAGAATAATGTCTACGAAAAGAGGGGTAAATGGTGAACCAAAAATTAAATTCAAAACAACTTTTGCAGCAATTACTGGATGATCACTATGCAGGCGCCCTTGCAGCAAAAGACAGAGGAGAATTGATTGCCTGGTCAACTTCTATAGCACCTCAGGAATTCTGTGAAGCCATGGGAATATATACAGTTTATCCGGAGAACCATGCTGCTGCTATCGGCGCAAAAAAAGGTTCGGAGTCATTAATCGAACTTTCTGAATCTCATGGTTATTCCGCTGATATATGCTCATACGCCAGAGTCAACATGGGCTATCTGGAATTACAGGAGAGTGTGGCGGGGCAAATCCCACTGCCTGATCTTCTGATTTGCTGCAACAACATTTGTAATACAGTGATCAAATGGTATGAGAATATTGCCCGGGAGCTTAATATTCCTTTAATTATGTTTGATATGCCTTTCAATTATAACTATGGGGTGGCCAAGCATAACGTAGAATACATCAAAGGGCAGTTTCAGGATGCTATTAAAAAGCTGGAAGAAATTACAGGGCGTTCTTTTGATTACGACAGACTGCGAGAAGTTATGGAAATATCAAGTCAATCAGCCATCTGGTGGAAAAAGGCCATGGGTCTTGCCCAAGCTGTACCGTCTCCCATGAATGGCTTTGATATTTTTAACTATATGGCATTGATTGTCTGTATGCGCGGCAAAAAGGAAACGGTGGAGCTTTTTAAACTGGTTGCTCAGGAGCATGAAGAAAAAATCAAAGCGGGTCTTGGTCCATGGAAAGACCGTCCCGAGGAATTCCGGATCATGTGGGACGGCATTGCCTGCTGGACAGCTCTAGGGAATACCTATAAATTTCTTAAAAGCCAGGGGATCAATATGGTGGGCTCAACTTACCCCGATTCCTGGTCCATCATTTATGACAGCAATGATATCGATGGAATGGCCAGGGCTTACAGTTCCAATTTTGTAAACCGCAATATTGATTTCAGGGTAGACAATATATGTCAGATCGTTCATGACTTTAAAGTAGATGGGATCATCTATCACTGCAATCGCAGCTGCAAGCCTCAAGACTTCTGCCAGTATGAAGTACAAAGACAGGTGGAAGATAGAACTGGAATACCCTCAGTGATGTTTGATGGTGATCAGACTGATCCTCGGGCATTTTCGCAAGCACAGTTTGAAAACAGAGTGCAGGCCTTATGTGAAATGATGAAAGCAAAAAAACAAAGTTCGCGAAATGGGAGTGAATAGAATGCAAGCCTTTACTGCTATATTAAATGAACTGGACCATGTGGTTAATCATCCCAGTGAAGCGGTGCGTAAGTTTAAGAAAGAAACCGGAAGGGAAGTTATCGGCTGTCTGCCTATATATGTTCCCGAAGAAATTATTTACGCCGGTCACATGCTGCCTGTTGGCATATGGGGGGGACAGACCAATATTGTTAAATCCGGTGCTTATCTGCCTGGATTCGCCTGTTCGATTATGAGAGGAATAATGGAATTTGCCGTACAGGGAACCTATAATGACTTATCAGCTGTAATCTGTCCGGTACATTGCGATACTTTAAAATGCATCGGTGAGAACTGGAAAGTTGCAGTACCCAATGTGCCCTGCATCGGCCTTGTCTATCCGCAAAACCGTAAATCCGAAACGGGAATTGCCTTTCTTACTGCAGAATTCCAACAGATCCGCAGCCAGTTGGAATCCTTGACCGGCAGACCTATTGCTGATGAAGATATTGAAAACGCGATCATCATTTATAATGAGCATCGTAAAACAATGCGTGAATTCAGTAAGATTGCACGGGATTTTCCTGTGACTGTGTCCCCTAAAGTGAGACATAGGGTTATGAAATCAGCATTTTTCATGGATAAAGCTAAACATACTATGCTGGTGAAGGCATTGATAAGTGAACTGCGCTCGCTGCCTGCAGAAGAATGGACAGGAAGTAAAATTGTTCTGACTGGGATCATCGCAGAACCGGATAGCTTCCTGGATCTTTTCACTGACTATGGAATAGCGGTAGTGGGGGATGATTTAGCTCATGAATCAAGGCAGTATCGTACTGATGTCCCGCAAGATGGAAATCCATTGGAGCGGCTGGCCAGGCGCTGGGCTGATTTGGAAGGATGTTCTCTGGCCTATGACCCGGCAAAGAAGCGCGGGCAAATGATCATAGATACGGTTAAAGAAAATGGTGCCGATGGAGTCATCGTAACCATGATGAAATTCTGTGAGCCGGAAGAATTTGATTATCCTATCCTCAAAAAAGAATTTGAAAAGGCCGGGGTCCCGCACTTATATATTGAATTGGAGCAGCAGGCAGATTCTGTCGAACAGCTCAGGACCCGTTTGCAGGGATTTACGGAAATGCTTTACCGACGTTAAGCAGCCAAACTGCTGAATTATAAAATCTCTTTACCATCCATGACTAAAAAGAAGGCATGAAACCTTTTTGGAAAATGAAAGCCGTAGCTTAAAGATAATTAGTGAAAGGAGAGTTGCTATGAATGAAGTTGTAATTGTCGCAGCATGCAGAACACCTATCGGAAAACATGGAGGGACACTGAGG
>JAAZFJ010000129.1 GCA_012511795.1 Syntrophomonadaceae bacterium | reverse complement strand
GTAAAGCAGTGTTTACATGAGGTAGTAGGTTATACTCTACTACCCGTGTAAACCAGAGTTGTCATGAGTAGTTTTAGGTGGTGGTCAATACACCACTACCCATTTTGAAAATATTGATCTGTTTGACTAAAAAGTCTTATCCTCATTTTCGATAGAATTCCTTATTCTAACTTGCCAACTGGTTTATCCATAACATATAAAAAAACAAAAAATTGTGTTGCTGCACTGTCACTAATACTCTGGTTTTCAGTTATCAGAGCAGAACCTTTTGCATACACTGTATCAAATTATCTGTTAAGGTGTGATGGTTAATGCCAACAATAAATTCCTTTATCAGATTCCTGCATGCTTCTCCTGGAGCTCCAGCTGTCGACATTTATACCAATGGAGATCTCGTTTTAAAAAATGTAGCCTATAACGAAATCAGCGAATACTTGGTTGTAGGGCCGGAAAATTTGCATATTCAAATATTTCCTGCCGGCGAAGATTCCAACCCGGTGCTTGACACAGAACTGAACATTCCCCCCAGCGAAACGATTACTGCAGCTATCATAGGTACTTTGCCTGATATCAGTCTCTTGCCCATATTTTTAAATGTTGCACCCAGGGATAATGACGATGCTCTGATCCGGTTCACCCACTTATCACCGGGTGCACCTGATGTAGATCTGTCCATTGAAGGCGGGACCACATTATTTATTAATGTAGGATACACTCAGGTCACTGAATATGAAATTATAGACCCTGGATCTTACACCCTGCAATTACGTTTGGCTGACGGAGATGACAAGGTTCTCGCTTCGGGAAACATCGAAGTAATACCCAGAAATGCTTATACCGTATATGCCATTGGACTTGCTGAAGAAGAACCGCCTTTAGAAATTGGTTTTTATTCCGATCTAATTCCCAATATCTCGAATCAAATAAAGGAAACGGTCTTCAGGAAAGACACCTCATCTATTAGAAAAGCTCCTAAAATAAATCTCGTCTATAAGTAGAAAACAACCACAGCCCTTGGTGGACGTAGTTGTCTTAAGGCGGCGGGGAGGTGTTAACCAGGTTTCAACAATATGGTTTGTAGAAAAGGAAGCGGACGGCTGATAGCCGTCCCTGCTCATTTGAAACGTTCTTAAAGCTAAAGCAGGATGGCAGGCTCTGCCGTCCTCATGACAATGTTTATATGGAATGGTTTTTCAATCGCATATGGGTGTGATCCAATTCTACTACGATTACTTCTCTTCCCACTTTTTTCACTGCATCCCAGGGGATCACCAGCTTTTGACGGTCTGCCCAGAAATTCAAGGCATTCCCGCGGTTAGGAAGAATGATGGAAACGATCTGTCCGGTCTCCTGGTCTACCAGCATATCAGAATCAGCTACGATTCCCATTCGCATTCCATCATAAATATTGACCATTTCTTTGCCGATCAGTTCATTGAGGCGCATTATATCCCCCCTATTTACCCGTATGGCCAAAACCGCCCTGTCCCCTCTTAGTTTCATCCAGTTCTGCTGTTTCTATGAGTTCTGCCTGCCAGACTTGGGCAAAGACCATCTGGGCAATTCTTTCTCCTCTTTTCAAAATATACTCTTCACTGCCAAGATTTATAACAATTACCTTAATTTCTCCGCGATAATCCGCATCGATGGTTCCCGGGGTGTTTAGAAGGGTGATACCGTATTTAAGAGCCAGACCGCTTCTGGGCCTGATTTGGGCTTCATAACCTTGGGGTATGGAAATAGCTATGCCGGTTGGGATCAAAACATGACTGCCCGGGGTGATCACTACCTCATCAGCAACTGCCGCATAAAGGTCTACCCCTGAGGAGCCGGCGGTCATATAGCGCGGCAGTGGCAAATCATGGGAATGCAGTCTTTTTATTTCAACTTTCAT
>JAAZFJ010000128.1 GCA_012511795.1 Syntrophomonadaceae bacterium | reverse complement strand
TAAATCAGCTTCGTATCTACTACCTTTTTCTACAATTGAATTTGCTACATCTGGCAACGTGGATGCAATCAATACCGTGCTTAAACACTACGAGCGTTATATTTCAGCTCTAGCTACCAGAACTTTACACGTCGAGGCGGTTACTCTGCTTACAAGGAGCTAAGCGACGCAGTAAGTGAGTTAGTACCGCCCATGCTAAGATTGCAATTATAGTATAATGCGGCATAAAGTATTAGAGAGTGGAAGAAAGGGGATAAGAGTAAGGTGGGAAAAACAAGAAAAATATTAGCTCTATGTTTAGCTTTAATTATTGTTTTAAGTATTGCTTCATTTATTTCATACAGCAAATTTAATGTACTGAATCCTTTTTCTACGATAAGTGGGTTAATTCAAATTGCCTTTACTGACAAGGAATATATTGAGGTGCAAAATTATCCAAAAGTTATTATTGCAAAACCAAATGCTTCCTTACAAGATTATATGCAAAATTTAGGATTTCAGGAAGATACAGAAAACCAAATGGGTGCTTTACATAGATTTCAAAATAATGATGCAGTTCAGTATGTTATGTATTCTATGAATAAATACTTTTCAAAATGGAAGTGGCAAGAATAAATCAAAGTTCGGATTTTAGTATTTAAGTGCCTTAAGACGCATTCTTCATATAATGCGAATTAAGTTTCGTCAAATCGGCTTCCCAAAAAGCTCAAACTACTTAACAAAGCAAGACACCCTACGTCATAATTTCGTAGAGTGAATTGCTATTTTATAGTCTTATTCATTAACATCTACCATAACTCCGGACTTGAATTCAACAGTGAATTTGTCCTCGTAGACGGTGGCTTTTTAAATCAGCCGCCGAATCAGCTGCGCATCATATTCGGTAATGGTTCCTGCCTTCTTACTTGGTGATAATATTGATAATTCCGAGTGCGGTCAACGATAAAACGATCCAGCAGATAAATCCTAGTAGAATCGGCCTGCCGCCGCTTTTTACGAGTTTTACCATATTAGTGTTCAGACCGATGGAAGCCATTGCCATGACTATAACGAATTTTCCCACCTGAGCAAGAAAACTGCCTGCGACCTGTGGCATGGGTGCGAAGGTACTAATAACGGAGGCCGCTGCAAACCCAAGCACAAACCAGGGGAATATTTTCACGATACTGTAACTGTTTTCGGACTTGCCGCCGGTTAATTTTCTCGATGTATAAAATGCAAGGAAAAGCGTTACTGGAACGATCATCAGCGTTCTTGTGAGTTTAACGATAACCGCTAGATTACCTGCCGCATTGCTGAACGTATAACCTGCCGCGACCACTGAAGATGTATCGTTCACTGAGGTACCGGTCCAGAGGCCGAAGTTATAGTCGCTCATACCCAGTACATGTCCGAGAAAAGGAAACAAAAATGCTGCAATTACGTTGAATAGAAAGATCGTTGAAATGGAGTGTGCCACTTCCTCATCGTTGGCCTTTATAACCGGAGCAGTCGCTGCAATTGCAGAACCGCCGCAGATAGATGTACCGACACCGATCAAGGTGGCGGTTTTACAGTCAATTTTCAGCAGTTTGCCTGTTATAAAGGCAGCCGCGAAAGCCGCAGTCAGAGTAAAACACATTAACATGAGCGTTTGTCTGCCGACTTTAACAACATTGAAAAGGTTCATATCGAAGCCAAGCAATATAATGGAGTATTGCAGCAGTCTTTTTGACGTATATTTTATGCCGTCGTCAAATAATACCGGCCGTTGCCAGAAAGCTAGTATCATTCCGAATAGGATACCCAGTACCGGGCTGCCGATGATGGGAAATGATTTTCCAAGTAACCATGCCGGAATTGCGATAAAAGCCGCAATAAGAATGCCTGGTAATTTGTTGGTGATTGTTTTCATAAGAGAGCCCCCGTTCTGCCGCCAGTACAAAGTATTAGAGAACCAAGCTTCATTTTGGCGGAAGAATGAGCTTTGGGCAGCAAAATTGCGGTTTGAAACCGCTAGGCGGGTCGAACTCATACGACAACTCTCCTCTATGCCGTATATCATACTCCTTGACGTGTGATAAGTAAAACATTATTATCTTATTAATATGTTAAGTAAATACTTATCTAAAGGAGTATATCATGACACTTCGCCATTTCAAGATATTTGTGACCGTCTGTGATGCCATGAACATGACATCGGCGGCAAAATCACTTTATATGTCTCAATCCGCTGTCAGCCAGGCAATTGCTGAACTCGAAAAATATTACGATATCCGGCTGTTTGAGCGGCTTTCACGTAAACTTTACCTGACACAAGCTGGGGAAAAGCTGCTCGGTTATGCTCGGCATATGATCCGAATGAACACCGACATTGAGAAGGAAATGAAAAGCCTGCATGAGACCGGCTTGATCCGGCTTGGAGCCAGTGTCACGATAGGGGCGACTTTGCTTCCGGAGCTCGTCACTGCATTTCGGCAAGCAAACCCTTCTACTGATGTGGAGGTTTTTGAAGACAATACCGAGCGGATTCAAAATCGGTTACTGACGGACAAGACCGACATTGGCCTGGTAGAAGGAGAAATCAGTTCTCCGGATATCCTGAGCACACCGTTTATGGACGATGAATTGGTGCTAATCTGCGGTAATCAACATTGGTTTTCTGGCTTATCAGTAATCAATCAGCATGAACTGGAAAAAGAAAAATTCATTATCCGGGAGCACGGCAGCGGGACCCGCAAAACATTTGAGGATGTGATGAAGGCGCAACAGCTTTCGTGGCAAGTTACCTGGACATGTAATAACGCCGACACCATAAAAGCCGCAGTAATTGCGGGACTGGGCGTTTCTGTAATATCCAGACGCGCAGTAGAAAAAGAAGCGGAATCCGGCGAGTTGATAATAAAGCCCGTTGAGGGAGTCCGCTTCTTTCGAACCTTTAAGATCGCTTATCATAAAAACAAGTATTTCACTGCGCAAATGAAAAATTTCATTGATTTATGCATCAGTTCTTGAATTTGTATGGCCGGATAGTATGGCGGAATATAAAAATGTTAAGAATTGAATGATAAAATAATAATCGTGCAAAGTTATTTATCAATGTTTGAGGAATAGGTAACGGCAAAAGCCTGCTCCTCCCGAGGAGGAAGGGATAAGAAATGAATATAAAGAACGAACAGACGCCGTCCAGAGCATTGGACCCCGGACCTTTCTACCACGGCACAAAAGCCGACTTAAATCCTGGGGATTTACTGGAACCTGGCTTTAGCTCAAATTATGGAGAGAGAAAGAAAGCAAACTTCATCTACTTTACTGCAACCATGGATGCAGCTATATGGGGAGCAGAGCTTGCGGTGGGTAACAAGCAAGGTCGGATCTATCAAGTGGAACCCACTGGTACCTTCGAGAATGATCCTAATTTGACTGATAAGAAGTTCCCGGGAAATCCGACAAGGTCTTACCGTACCAAGCAACCGCTGCGAGTAGTGGGCGAAGTCTTGGAATGGGAGGGGCACTCTCCGGAGGTGCTCCAGAACATGTTAGATAACCTTGAGAAGCTAAAACGGCTTGGTATCGAGGCGATAAACGACTGACACCGCGACAGCAGATGTTTTTAAATATCGGAAATATACAAGGTGTTAAGACAACAGATAGCCCACCTAACAAGAGCCGTTTAAAAGGCACTCAACGTCCCGGTGTAACATACCAGGAATATTTTGTTATTCTGGGTCCGACAGGGACAGGCAAAACAGTTATTCTGGAAGTCATTGCTGGCATGTGCCGTCCTGATCAGGGAGAAGTATGGATCAATTAGCGTAATGTGACTGCGGAATATCCGGAGTTAAGAAATATTGGTTTTGTTTATCATCTGTTAAAACGCTATCCGACTACTTTAAGCGGCGGGGAACAACAAAGGACAGCCATTGCCAGAGCGCTTATTGCCGAACCCCAGGTGCTTTTACTGGATGAACCGTTAAGCGCGCTGGACCCAAGAAGCAAAGAAATATTTCGGCAGGAATTGAAACATATTCATCAACAAACCAAAACCACTACCATCCATATCACCCATGATTTTAATGAAGCGCTGGTTTTAGTTGATCGTATGGGAATCATGTATAATGGAGAAATCGTTCAGATCGGTACGCCTGAAGAAATATTCAAAAAGCCCGATCCCAATTTGTTGCTGAGTTTGTAGGCATGGAAAATATTTTCGGCGGTAATCTTATGGAGGAAGGCGACGCTAAATATATTCATATTGGTTCTGTCCGTCTTCGTGTTAATACAAACCTGACCGGCAAAGTAAGGGTCGGTATTCGTTCCGAAGATATCATTATTGTCCGGGACAAGCTTTCCATCAGCGCCCAGAATGTTATTCCTGCCAGTATCACGGAAATATTTCCCCGTGGGTCTTTTGTCAAAATCATTCTTAATGCCTGTATCCATTAGTAGTATTGGTTACCAGACAAGCGGCAGAGAAAATGGATCTGACACCTGGACAGAGCGTTTATGCAGTTTTTAAAACCACCTTGTGTATTCTGGAGGTTTACCAATATGAGATGATGTTGATTAATAAGTAGCACACCTTAATGGCTATATTTAAAGGAGGAGATCAAATGCAATTTATACAAGCCCGGGAGGCGTTGGAGTCGCTTCTCAAGGAAAATAGTGAACTAAAAAATACCCTGGAAATAAGCATTAACAGCAGGGCGCTGAAAAATGAAGAAGCAATTGGGAATCCAGATAGAGATGATTTCCCTTTGCTGTTGCTTCATTTTAATTTAACCGCAAGAAGATAAAGTGGAGGGGATAGCTGAATAGAGCATACCAGTCTGCCATCTGGGCCATAACGTAACAAACCCCTATATAAAGGGGTTTGTTGGTTGCAAACTGTAATAATTTTACTTAAATATATTCAGGGGTAAATATGCTGACACAACAAAATTCGGGTCAACGATTTCGCTGATTTTGAGATCAAGAGTCAAACTGCATAATACGTATGCATCGTAACGAGACATGTTATATTCTTGAACAATGTGATCGATCATAGCGAGCAGCGCATCTTTTGAACATTGTACCAAATCCTTGCCAATTCCCGTGGTAACATAATACCCTTTTGATTCAGTCCGACGTGTAAGTGACCCGGGTGGGGTAATAAATTGTGGTCCTGGTATGGTTTTACCTTTTAAAAGACTAAATTTTAACGCTCCGTAAAGTGGACATTCTACAGCTGTCAGGCATACTTCTCCATCACCTTGTACTGCGTGACCATCACCGGCTGAGAATAATGCCCCGGGAACCAGGACTGGAAGCAATAGACGGGTACCTTTGGTTAGATGCTTGATATCCATATTACTGCCATGTTTATCGGGTGGGGCAGAAGAAATCTTTCCGGGTTCAGCTGGAGCCACTCCCATTATTCCCAAAAAAGGTTCTACTGGAATGTGGATATCCTCACGAAATTCAATAAACTCGTCATTGCCGAACTCAAATACCTTGAGGAAAGCTTCTGTAAACTCGTCATTTAAAAGACCAAAGCCAGGCATTACACCAGTCCAGCCCCATCCTTTAGTATGCAAATCCAGTATTTCGATTTCCAGCGTATCTCCAGGTTCTGCTCCTTTTATATGAACCGGGCCGTTTAGGGGATAAGACCTATCCCAGTCATAATTTCGGATATCCTCGTTGGTGCTTCCCGGCACAATCTGCCGGTCTCCTGCATCACGGAATTCATAAATAACCGTGTCACCAGAAGATACATTAATAATGGGTTCGAGAGAGTTATCCCAAGCATAATGAACAATATCTGGACAATAATGAGTTTTTCCCATTGTAATACCTCCTTCTTACTCCTCCATATTCATGTGGTTTTAGTATTTACATTGCAAGAATCATGCCCGAAATTAGTAAGAAAGAACCCCTTTTAATTCCGTATACGTACATGATAGTGAAAATCAAAATGATAAAAGACAATGATAAAAGACAATAATAAATGTCAGTTTGATAATATAAGAAACTGTTTTGCTATATACATATGCTTGACAAAATAGGGCCATTATTCCTAATACTATACAAAAAGATTATCCGAAATTGAAGCAGAAGGATATGTTTATCAAGTAACCGATAAAGGTACTTTTGTGGCAACAGTAATTCCGAAGAAATCCGCGATGGGATCAATAAATTAAAGGTTGAGCTGAAGGATACCGCCCGTGAATTACATATATGGGGGTTAGTTAAGAACAAGTCAAAACTATACAATGCCGCAGCCTGGTAAAGGTTATAATGAGTATAGCAAACCCCCGGGCCTTGCCGATAATAATGCCGACTTACCGGATAGCATGGTTATGCTTTAACCCTGTGGTTTTAAATAAATAATTTTGTAATTGCCTTCCTAGTCTCTAATGTTACAGCGGGACGTCAGACTGTGTGAGAACACTTGTCTGTTATTTTCTAAAATGGTCAGAAGTTAACCATATTCATTTGATATGACCCTGAATGTATAAAAAGAGGTTGGTTTAGGCTTTTGCCGGGGCCAACCTTCTTACTATTTCTTCAAACATTTCTTCAACTCCAAGGATATTTATTACTCTTCGCATATTATAGGCCAGGAAATGTAACTTGTTTTCTGTTTTTACTGACTCTAATCCCCGGGTCAGAAAATAGCTGAAGCCCCAGATTCGCTTTACCGTTCCAAAAGGGTGTTCAACTATCATTTGCCGTTGCAGATATAGTTCCTTGTTCTCTTTCGTTCGTCGGTCGATCTCGTCTAATCGCTCCTGTTCCAAGTTGCGGTGAATGATTCTTCCTCTGGATGACTTGCTGCATTGGTCTTTTA
>JAAZFJ010000007.1 GCA_012511795.1 Syntrophomonadaceae bacterium | reverse complement strand
TATGCATCACTCCGGCACATCAATTTCCTTCCGGTGAGATTATGCCAATTAACAGGAGGATACAAATACTAAACTGGGCTAATGAAACCAAAGGAAGATATATTATTGAAGATGATTATGACAGCGAATTTAAATATAGCGGCATGCCTGTACCGGCTATGCAGGGTCTGGATACCAATGAGAAAGTCATATATATGGGTGCCTTTTCCAAGTCCCTGTCCCCTTCACTGAGAATAAGCTATATGGTTCTGCCGCCCCATCTGATGGATAATTATAAAAAAAACCTTTCTTTTATCATCTGCCCGGTCCCGGTTATTGAGCAAAAAGTATTATCAAGGTTTATCCAGGAAGGTTATTTTGAAAGGCATTTAAATAGAATGCGCAATATTTACCGCAAAAAACGTGAAACACTGGTTAGAACCATTACTGCCTTAAATTGCAAGATCAAAGTAAGCGGTGCCGATGCCGGACTGCATTTGCTGCTGACGGTGGAAAACGGGATGAGCGAAAAAGAACTGGTATCATCTGCGTTAGCATATGGTGTTAAAGTTTATGGCATATCAAAATATTATTTTGATAAGACTTCCATTAATAAACCGCCGGCTATTTTAATCGGTTATGCCACCTTGACCGAAAAAGAAATAGAAAGTGCGGTTAAAAAGTTATATGAAGCATGGTTTATATAACCAGCCTATCGATTTTTCAAAAAATAATCATGTGACTGGCGTATACCCCAATCATTTTCTGTACCCCCTGGCGGATGGCATAAAACTTAAATGTACTCAAATATCGCGCACATAGCCTGTTTATGCCTTAGGTAGAATACCAGTTGATGATCTTCCTCTGATCCGGGCGAGAAACAAGAGTTGATTATCTACTTCCTTTTTTAAAAGTTTTTTATCAAGATTCAGCTCTTCAGTAAAGATTCGCTGCAATTCACTCACCATTGTCGTTTTCCATACCGTAAAGGATGGATCATAGGTGAGCGCAAAAGCACATAAGCTTCCAATTTCCTCTTCTATAGAACCTTCCCGGCATTCTTCAAAATCAATGCCGTAAATTATATCTTTAAAGATAAAATTGCGAAAATTAACATCTCCCATGATAATTGATTTACCTGTTATGTCCCGGACTACTTTATAAAAATTTTTGAACCAAGAGCATAATGCATCAATAAAATGGTAAGCAGATTCATGCAATGGTTTGCTGGAGTAACCGTCGTTACTTTCCAAATCGCAGTAACAATCGAGTAATAAATTCCCCTCCAGATATTCAAGCGCGATATAATCTTTGCCTATGACTAATATTTCGGGAACGGGCAAGCCATTGTCTTTTAACATAGACAGCATTTCAATCTCTTTTTGCATTCTATTGGTGCAGGAAAACTCTTTATAAACCAAGTATTCATATTTTACGCCCAACTGACCTGAATTAAGAAGGAAAACGTTATTCTTTTTACTTTTAAACTTCTTTTCAATCACATAACCCGCCAAATCTGCACTAAGCAAAAATAACGCCTCCTTCTTTTAATGAATCAGACTTTTAGCCCAGGACAAGATAAAAGATAAGAAAAGCAATTGGTACTAATACCACGGTTATTCTATCGGATTTGGACCACGCTTGAGTATACATATAACTTCTCTCATTATAAAGTCCAAAAGCACGGCCCTCCATCGAATTGCTTAAAAAATCCACCTTGCTTAACGCTGATATTACCAGAGGTATCAAGAGATACCGGACTGCTCTTAAAAGCTTGCGGGGTGAAAGGCCTTCCATGTCAATACCTTTTGCCATTTGAGCGTTCTTAACCTGTTCTAATTCCTGTTGGAATACCGGTATAAATCGTAAAGCTGTTATAAGCATAAAACCAAATCGATAAGGAAGTCCCGCCTGCATTAGAGAATAGGCCAAAC
>JAAZFJ010000127.1 GCA_012511795.1 Syntrophomonadaceae bacterium | reverse complement strand
GTAACAGTTTAGCTTTTTGACATTTTAAGCGGCTAATTTCAAGGATATTTTTTTGACTTGGTATTGGAGGAGCTGAGTTTTAGCATTCATTAGAGTTTTCTCAACAGGATTGAGTCCTTGGAGTTCAGCGGATCTGAATAAAGACATAAAGATTGCATGAGCATGAGCTGCCCGGTCTGATCTATTCTGCTGTGATATCTTTCTGGTAATAACCGGCTTTCTTATTTGCTGCTCAGCATGATTATTATAGGGGCTGACTTCATCATATTCCAGGAATGTGAAGAATTCCTCTTTGTGACGAATAAGCCGTTTTATAATCCGGTTAACATCCTTGTCTTTACGAGAAGATATATTAAGTTGGCGAAGACGACTATAGAGTCTCATTTTACGCCTGGTAAAGATTGCCGAAGCCAATTCTGTTTTTCTAGTATTGAGCCGGACAGCATCCATCAGCAGTCGACAAAGCTTTTTCCGGAACTTTCGCCAGTCATCCGATTTGTTGGACTTGTCAACTTTTTCCAGTTCGGTCAAGAGATGATAGAAACAGCGCTGCTTTGCCAGTGTGCTAATTTTATTATAAGCACCCCAGAAGTCACAGATGAGGACTCCTTTAAAAAAGTTGCCAAGCACACGTTTTACAACAGGCGATCCTCGACTTTGGTCGATTACAAAATAGCACAATTTGTTTGCAGTAAAACACCAGAGCCAATGTGTGAAGCCATTGATCCTCCAGCCGGTCTCATCAGCATTTAATACCGCTGTATTTTTGATCATTTTACCTATATCATCATATACAGGCTTTAGAGTATCAGCCAGGTTTATCCAGGCCTGGGTCAAACCACCGGGACTAACGTCAAAA
The DNA here is from genome assembly GCA_012511795.1 of Syntrophomonadaceae bacterium. GTDB lineage: Bacteria > Bacillota > Syntrophomonadia > Syntrophomonadales > Syntrophomonadaceae > UBA1368. Next base: position 1,504 of record JAAZFJ010000127.1, on the reverse strand, counting down.
GCCCAGAAGGTGCCAAGTAACTTAACGATGTTTCGGACACTCATCCCTACCCAGTAATGAAGCCAGGCAGTCATGATTAAAATCTTCAGGCCGAGAGTTGAATTGGGCAATGCCTCTGTAATAGGAGGATAGACTGTTTTTTTACAAGTTGGACACCAGTAACCGTATATTGTATGTTCTGTTACCTCTGGTGTTACTGGTGGAATGTCAACTATATAGCGTTTATAGCTCCTTATTGGTTTTCGCAGTTGCGAATGGCACTGTGGACAGGATTGAAGCGTATGTTCCTTTTGATGATCTATTTTATCAGGATTCTTCCTTGCCGTTCCCGGATGCCCCTTTTTTTGTCCGGGTTTTTTTTTGCGTTTCTTTCCCGGATTTTTCAGGTATACAGGCGTCATACCCGATGGGCAGGTGGGGCTGATTTCTCCGCGAAGCTGATCAAACTTCTCGGCTTTTTCTCCGAGAGCCATGATGAATTCAATAGCTTGTTCGGAGGGCAATTCCAGTATGGCTATTGCTTCATCCCTGGTCACAGGTGAGTTCCTTTCTGAAATTCCGATCCAGAGGATAAAGATAAACCGCCTTGGGCTGTCCATGAAACTGATATTCATTGCCTTTTTTAGCGTTTCCACTGGTCAACCCTACACAGTGCCAATTGGCTGCTTTGTAACATGTACCGGCAAAGCGGGACACATCAACAAAAGTTTCAGCAAGGCATATCCTGTGGTGATAAACCGTTTGCCAATCATCACTCAAACGTTTCAGGGTTAATGCCAATACCTTAGAAGCAAGATGCTTTACCCTAACCCATGGTAAAACCAGAAATCGTGTATTGTTGGCGATCAGGTGAAGCCGCTCTTTTCTGGTCTTAGTATCCCAGCCAATATAATCGTCCCGGCTTTTTATTTTGAAGGCCGCACTCGCCCATGCCAGACAACCAACAACCTGGCCATCGAGATAAACCAGATATCTTAGATATTCGCCAACAAGTCTGGGTAATCCGAGGTAATGATAATGGTGTAGCAAGTATCCCCATAGATAGTCATCCACAGCCTTAACTATCTGGATTTGCAGGTCATAATAATTGCCTACTCTACCATCCAGAGCCCCGCTTTTAAAAAAAGGAGTTTGTGCATATGATTTTTTCTTTAGATTGTTTTTAGGGCGTAACCTTGGCGGTAACTCGATAAAGCGCTTTTCTTCCAGACGCAATAGAAGATCGCGGGCAGCATATTCTTTAAATTTACCATTCGGCTGAACCCAGTTCCATTGCCGGCAAAGCATACTGGAAATATGGCTTCTTCCTTTGTCATAATACTGTGAAATAGTGGAACGAATTTCTTCAATATCTTTATGTGTCAGTTCCCGTGCGCGATAATGAAAAACAACAGCTCCCATGCAGCCCCCCTTGATTATGAGGACTTCTTACTATATTTTGTTTACTGACGCCAGCTTTTTATTTGGTTTTTAAAAATATTTTGTCAAATAGCTAAACTGTTAC
>JAAZFJ010000126.1 GCA_012511795.1 Syntrophomonadaceae bacterium | reverse complement strand
TCAGCCGGCTTGGTGAAATATCGATCCCCACCCTGCTGATCCACGGCAGTGACGACAAGGCAGTACCAGTAAAAGACGCCATTGCCGCCAGTAAGATCATACCTGACTGCCGGCTGCACCTCATGGAAGGCTGCAAACACTGGCCTCAGAAAGAACGTCCGGATGAGTTTTCAGGTATAGTAGATGATTTTATACGGGAAGCAAGGTGACGTTCTTTTTGCTTCCATTACCTGCCAGAGTGATCTTTCAGATGTTGATAGCTAAGGAGAAGTCTGATCATGATCCCAACAGAAAAACTATACGCTCACGGTAAGTTTATCACCGAAATCGAACTGCAGAAGTTCTCCCGGGAAAAGGATTATCTGCTGTTTCATGGTGAAGTAGAACGAATGCTAAAAGATGGATTGCTCAGTCCGGTAAAAGCCTCGGGAAAGAATGGGAAAATACCCCCTTTATTCAATAAATATCGCATCATCAAGCCTAAGGAGGATTTTACTGAATATCTGGAAAGCATTCGCCGGCTCAACCCGCGTTTGAACATATCGGATTATCTCAAGCGTCCGGAATTGTATAAAAAACATCGTGAACTGGTGGAGGGCATAAGCCATTATTTATGGTATCATTCGGGATTACTGGAGGAACCAATGTCCCGCAAGGAGCGTTCCTTTTCCATCTGGGGCCGGGAGAAGCTTATCGATGAGAAATTTGCTCTGGTCCGGGAGGTCCTGCGCTTCAACCACCTGGGGGAGGATTTCCTTAATTATTATGATACCCCGGAACCCTTTTTTGAATATGTTCACCGCCAATCTCCTGAAATGTCGGCACTCATCCTGGAAAACAAGGACACCTGGTTTACTTTCCGCAAATTGATGCAGTTTACCGGCAAGAATGTTATTGCTGGTCAGGCGGTGGACTTGCTTATTTACGGGGAAGGCAATAAAATAACCAAAAAGGGAGCCCTGGAGGATTATGCCGGGGGCATGCTTAACAGGCAGGCGGGACAGACTATAAAATTTTTATATTTCGGGGATCTGGACCGGGAGGGGATCCGTTTGTTTTTACGCACCCGGGAGGCAAATCCCGGTTTATCTATTGAGCCTTTTACTCCTTTATACCTGCTCATGCTGCAGTTGGCAGAGGGCCGGAAGATGCCTGTATCAATGGATAAACGCGATATACCGGTGGCAGCAGAAGATTTTGCTCTGGGCTTGGGCTGCGATCCGGCAGAGATTTTAAGCTTACTCAACCAGGGCTTTTACATACCCCAGGAAATTATCAATTATCAGATTTTAACGGATATTCTTACTTAGAACCCGCGCCTTTAAGCAGCAGAAATGTAAGGCGATTTTGCCCTGGACGGTATTTTTATCTGGGAACGGGGATAAGGGATAATGCAAAATTTAGGATTTCTTGAAGATTTCGAGAAAAGAATGCAAATAATGGCTGCCATTGACTCTATTGTCAACCGCTATAACCGCAATATGGAAATGGAGGGGCTGTTTGAGCGCGGCCACCTGGATAATATCATATTTTCCGTATTGGTTTTTATTATGGAAAGAACCTTAAGCGAGGATGAGGAATGCAGCCTGGACAGCATCACCACTTTCCTGAGAGGGATCATTCCCGCTTACAACCCGGACTTTCCCGCCGAGAACACTCGCTCACTGGCTGAATACATCATCAAGGATATTTTACAAAATGGCGGAGAAGCCCGCTACTATCCGGTCATGAAGTATGGGGAGGGGATAAGTCCCGTCCGCATACGGCTGATCGATGATAAGCTTAAGGAAAGTGAGCATGGCTACAATGTTACTTATCAGCTGACCAATCAGGGTTATGACCTGCTGTTTCGTACCAAAGAAGTAGAGCAGGAGATCAGTTTCACCATTGAAGAGCTGAAGCTGCGCGAGCTGATCAAGCGCAAAAACTATAAAAAGGCCATCAGCCAGAGTGCCAACCTGCGGCAGATGATCAGGCAGAAGCGCAATGATATCAGTCAATTTATCCAGAAGATCCGGGAGAACATTTATGAGGTGGATATCCGGGAATACGAGAGCCTGGTCAGCAGTACTTACGCTCTCCTGGAGGAAGAGTACAGCACCATGAATGAGATCCGGGATATGATCGTGCTTTCAGAGCAGCGCCTGCAGGAAGAAGAAAACGCCCGGGGCGGCCTGGATGAAGAAATGAAGAAGGCGCGGAGGGAGATTGCCGTTATTCGTCGAAATATTATTGATACCATAGACGAACAGAAACAGGTGATTCTGGAGCGGCACAGCCTGGCCAGTATTTATAAGGAAATGATCGAGGATTCCTTCGCCTTGTCTTTAGCCCGGGTCTATAATTTTGAAGAGGAGATCCTGATCTCCATGGAAAGGTGCAGGGAGGAAATCATCCCTTCCCTGTGGCAATTATTAAATCCCTTGTTTAAGCCCGATATAGATAAGAACTTGAGCTTGCTGACAATCTATGAACGTCAGGCCCGCATACGGGCTGAAGAGGATACAGCGGAAGGGATAGCCATGGAAGAGCTGAGTGAAGACCGGGAATGGCTGGAAATTAAAAGAATGAATGAAGCCCACCTGGCTTTGATCCATGCCTTGTTAAAATTCGCCGCTGCCAAAGGCTCATCTTTTCGTTTCAGCGAGTTTTATAAGTATTTGCAAAATCAGCAGGATGTTTTTAACCAGGTAGTGCAGGGTGAGCTTTTATTTAAATCCATGCTGAAGCTATATGATCTGAATTCCATTGACATCCTGGCCTGGCAAAAGAGCCGTGATGAAGTGGTAGCCAATGCCACCGGGGAGCTGGATCTTAATTATTGTTTGCATCGAATTGAATTTGAACAGCCGGATATGTACGGGGTCAGAAGCATGGAGATAAAAAAACCGGATGAAGAGATGTTTGAGGACGATTTGTCCTATAGCTTAAATGATGCGGTTTTCAGTCGGCATATCCTGATCAGTGACTTTTTGATCGAGGTAGATACCAAATGAGTTCATTAAATACCGCCTTAAGGATTTTCAAAAAGCTTTTGGACCGGGGACAGATCGACCGGGACAGTGACGGTGACCTGTTTTTGGAATACCGGAACGGGGAGGTCAGGTCGATTCTGGCCCAGATGGAGGAGGAAATGGAGTTTACCATCGTGGAGGCTTCCAGCACCTTGTACCTGGTTCCGGATAGCAGCAACATCTTGCTGGGCTATGTCAGCAAGGATCTGCGGGAATGGGTAGCATCAGATGCCAGGCTCCTGGACAGCTATCTGCTCTGCTATATTATCATGTTTATGCTTTATCTGTTTTACGGAGGCCGTAACCGTAATCCTAAACAACGGGATTATCTGCGGGTTAGCAAATTATCAGAGGAACTGGATCAGAGACTGGGACTGGCCCTGCTGGACCTGGAAGGTGCCTCAGGATTAGAGGAACGCTATGGCCTGAACTTTATAAAAATAGCTGAGCTGTGGGAAAGCAAGCAGGACTATGAGGAAAAAGCGCGCAAGACCAAGACCGGTACCATCCTCAATGCCTGCCGGCTGCTTGAGCGCCATAACCTGATCCGGTTGGTGGACAATGATCGGGAGATCCGCTGCACCCGCAAGCTGGATGACTTGATGCTGAACTATTATTTGAGCGACAACCGGGTGGATGAGATTCAGGCCTTGTTTGAAGGGGGGGCAGAACCGGATGCCCAATATTAACCGGATCAGGATCGTGAATTTTTCCTATAATCATGATTCCCGCCATATTGTTGATGAAACCTTCAATTTCCATGGTGGTGAAGATGCCCTATTAAACCTGTCCAACGGCGGGGGCAAAAGCGTTCTGGTTCAGCTGTTTTTACAGGTTATCGTTCCCGGCGTCAAGATCCAGGGACGCAATATCGCCAGTTTTTTCCGCAGGAAAAGCCAGCCTGCTTACATCATGATCGAATGGAAATTGGATGGCGGGGGCGGCTACCTCTTAACCGGTATCGGCATAACTTCAGCCGAGGCGGTGGAGGGGGAAGGAGCCAAGCCCCGGGTCAGGCACTTTACTTTTACTTCCAAATACAGCGCAGCCAATCCCTATGATATTATGAATATTCCGGTGGTTACCCGCAATGAGGGAGTGCTGGAGATCAAGCCTTTCCGGGAAGCCCGCAAAATATTAGCTGACAAGGAAAGAAAGGACCCCTATCTGGTAGGGTATTACCCGGAAGATGACCGGAATGGTTATGCCAGACGCCTGGCTGAATTCGGTATCTCCCAGGATGAATGGCGCAATGTGATTGCCCGTATCAATGACAGTGAAAACGGTCTGGAGGATCTTTTTCAAAAGTATCGGAGTTCCAGCCAGTTATTGGATGAATGGATCATCAAAACGGTGGAAAAAGTCATGTTCAAAGGTGGTTCCCAGCAGCAACAATTGGAGGAGATGCTGCACCTTCTGGTACAGGAAGTGATAGAAAATGAGCGGTTCATTATCGAAAAGCAGATATTCACCGGATTCCTGGAACGTTTTCAAAAGATGTTGGGTGAACTGGAGAATTTGTTAAAGAATCTGGAAGATCAGAAGGGTTTGGGAGCCAAACTGGCGGCTCTGCATCTTTATCTGGGCCGGAAGATCAAAGAACAGCAGGAGCAGCAGCGGGTTAATGAACAGGCTATAGAATATGCCCGGGCGGAAGAACAGAGGGTTGACCTGGAGGAACGTTCTTACCAATATCAAATCCGGCTGCAGGAACACCAGGAGGCTGTGGCAAAACTGACCGCGGCGGAGGGTGCTTATTCAGAAATAGAAGATCAGCTCAACCAGGCTAAATGGCAGGAAAAGCTGATGGAAGCAGCCCGGCTGGCGAAAGAGCTCCGCCAGATCAATGCTGAACTGTCGGGAGTTACTGAGAAACTGGCCATGGCCAAAGAAGATTATGATAAAGACGAACAGGCCGGAAGGCTGGAATATACCCTGAAAATGAAATATAAAGAACTGCTGCAAGCCCTTGATGTGGAAATTTCCGCCTTAAAAGCCCGGCAGGATAAGCAGCAGGAAATACTAACCAGGGACAAAAAAGCACTGGGTGATCTGGAAACCAAAAAGAGCAGCCTGGAGGCGGATAAAGGCCGGCTGGAGGAAAGAGCCAATAGCCTGCAGCAACAGGAAAAACATGTACAGAAGCGCCTGGGCCGGCAATGGATCAGGAACCTTCTGGGAGAATTGGATACAGGGGAAATGGAGCAGATCCAGAACAGCTTACAGCAAAACTGTAATCAATTGCTGGCCGAGCAGAAAAAACGGTTGCTGGAAAAGGAAGCTTTGACACGACAGCAGCAGGATATGGAGCGGCAATGGAAAGAAATTTTGGCCGCCCAGGCTGAGAACCATCGGATATTAATTGATTATGAACGGGAACAGAGTGAATATCAGCGTAAGGAAAAGGAAATCCACGAAATATTTGAACGTTATGAATTTGATCCAGCGCGAATTTTTGACCGGCAAGGAATGTCTTTGCTTTTTACCCGGCATATCAATGAAATAAAGAAAAAAGTGGAGGCAGCAGCTGGCACCCGCAATGATATCAGTGAAGCATTAGCTTCTATTAAAAATGGGCATCTGCATAGTTCCCCGGAAATTGCTGCCGCCCTGGCCGAGTTGGATATTCACTATGATACCGGAGAAAGCTATCTGGGCAATCAGACCCCGGAAATACGCCAGGCCATGCTGGCAGCTAATCCCATTCTGCCATATGCTTTCATCCTGCCCAAATCAGATATGGATAGGATTAGACAAACCGGCCTTAATGTGGTTATGCGCCGTATTATTCCGCTGATGGCCTATGAGGATCTTGGGCTTATGGTCGACAACCAAAGCAGGATTGCCCGGCCCAGGGAAGAGATCGCTCTGGCCTGCCTATATGAAGGCCGGGTATTTGACAATGAAAAAATGCCTGAACTACTGGAGGAGATGGAAGAAAAGCGGCAAGCAGCAAGCGAAGAATATGACCATTATTCTGAGGCTCAACGGATAGCAGAAAGAGATTTCGACATTTATCAGCGTTTTGATTATACAGCTAATTATTACTACCAGTTGGGAAATAGTATAAAAGCTGCACAAACCAAGGATTTGGATTTGGACCAGCAATTGCGTTCCATTGAAGAGGCCAAAAACAAAGCTATTGCCCGCCGGGATACGCTGGATCAAGAGATTAGCGAGCTGGCTCTTCAACTGCCCCCTGCCAAAGCAGCTCTGGAAGCTTTCCAGGAATTTATAGCCAGGGAACCTGACTATCAGAGTTGCCGCAGCCGGCTCAATCAAATCAAGCAGCAATTAGCAGGATTAAATGAGAAAAAAGAAACGCTGAAACAGAGCCTGGAGAAACTGCAAATCGATATTACTGCAGGGGAAAACAGGTTGTCAGTGTGTGAAAACCAAAAGCAAACAGCCCAAAAGAAATATCTGTTATATCGGGATGCACCAGATACCCAGGCGCTGGAGGGAGAAATTGCAGAACTGGAGCAAAGACTCAATGCCATAAAAGGGGGATATAATCAGGAAATCCAGCAGCTCGAACAGCGACAGAGCCAGTTGACCGGTGATTACAAGAAAAACAAAAAGCAGTTAGATAAACTTGGGCTTCCCGAAGAGGAGTATTCTTCAATTCTTTATGATGAAACTGAGGCCGATGCCATCCATGAACAAATCATAAAGCTGGAATCAGTGCTTAAAAGAATGCAAAAAGAAAAGGATGCTGCATCCAGAACTGAAGCAGCAACCGCTGCGGCTTTGACAAGCGCCCTGGATGAAGTAAAAAGGCTGGGTTATGAAGAACCGCTGCCTCCCCAGGAAATCAGGGGAGATTTTGCAGGCCGCAGAATCAGACTTGGCAAGCAAATACAGGAGCTGGAAGAAGGGAACCAACACCTTTCCCGGCAAATATCTCGCTGCCTGAGAACCCGGGAGAATATCGAGCAGGCCATTGATTTAAGCATCATAGAAGCAGAAAAAGACTTTGCGGCAGAAGAGGATTATATGGGCCAGGCAGCCAGTTTGGAAAGGAAATACCGTCATTTACAGAATGAAAATGAAAGACATATTCATCAAATAAGAAATCTTTACGCTGATGCCAAGATAGAATACCGGGACAAAAACTCCAACCTGGATAATATTTTCAAAGGCCTTGATCCGCTGTGGGAGAAAGCCCAGGCAGAATATGATGACTTCTTCTATCTGTTCGAGCGCATGAGCCTGCAAGGGGAAAAGCTGGCCGACCTGATTGCTGTTAATGAAGCCCAATTGGCCAATTTGGAGCGTAACAAACAGGATATGATACAGCAGAGCTTCTTGCAGGGAAGGCAGATGTTGGAAGAAATCGACTTGATATCTGAGAACTCCAAAGTGCGCCTGGCCGGACGTTCCCGGCCGGTGCAAATGCTAAAGATCGATCTTAAGCTGGATGATCATGAAGCGGCACGTCTGCGGGTAGCCCAATATATTGATGACTGCATCCAGCGGGTCAGGGAAAAAGCCAGACAGGAAAATCGTGGTGACGAGCTGCGCAAAACCATTGCCCGTTTAATGTCCAGCCGGGAATTGCTCAACGTTTATCTGGGTAATTCACATATTCCGGTGCAGGTATTTAAAATCGACCTGAACATGCAGAACAGCCGGCTTAAGATATGGGAAGACGCGGTCCGGGAGAATTCCGGCGGAGAGAAATTCGTCATATTCTTTTCCCTGCTGTCAGCTTTAATGGCCTATACCCGGGCCCGCAGTATGGAAGCCATGGGGGCTGATCCGGATACTGCAACCCGGGTCCTAATAATGGATAACCCCTTTGGCCCCATTTCATCGGAACATCTTTTAAAACCTATGTTTGAAATAGCTAAAAGGCACCGTACTCAACTAATATGTCTGTCCGATCTGAAGCAGAATTCCATTATGAACTGCTTTAATCTTATCTATATGCTCAAAGTACGTGCTTCTGCCATCGGCGGGACCGAGTACCTGAAATTCGAGGAATACGTTCGGGATGAACAGGCCCTGCCAAGGGATGAAAAATTGGAAAAAGCCATTTACCGGGTTTCTGAAATACCCTTGTTTGACTAAGGTAACAGAATTGTTAGTTGGTTAGGGGAAAGTAGGGGGCGACGACTTGATATGCTTGCGACTCAGACTTAAGCTAGGTGAAGTCTGAGTCCCAATAATTATGTAAGCCGCGGTTTCAAAAGCTGCAAAAAGTATAATGTCTGTCTTGAAAACGGGACATTTCCGGCGGCAATGATGGTAAAAGAACTCAAACCGGATGTACTGGGCGGAAGAAAATAGGTCTACCTTCAAAGCCCTGTATTTGAGATAGATGAACAGGAAACGGAGCGCTTTGACCAGGGTTTCGAACGCCTGGCGAAAAAATACCGGCCTAGTCAGGAAGAATTCTTTATTCACAGCCATTCGATTATACAGTAAGGCGTGACACTAAGCAGGAGGTTGGGATCCATAAGTTTGTGGAAAACGCACATGTTATGTCTCTGACCCGGAAGGGAACCTGATTAAAATTGGTTCATTTAGCAAATAAAGCCTGGGCCACAGGAAACGTGCAAATTCTGCTTCTGACTAACTTCACACGTTCGGGGAATGGATCAAGGGTTTCAATTGCGTAAGGAAAGGGGAATGGGGAAAGGGAATGATTATAAGTGCAAACTCGGGAAGAGTGATTATCTCATAAACCCCCAATCCTGCCATTCCCAGAGGGTTTGATTGTGGTAAAACTGTTTGCGCAATGAGTATAGTACTCCGGTAGGCGGCCCCTCGGTTACCAGCAGCTCAAGCTTACCATCTTCATCCTGATCGATGACCTGCAGATCCAGGATGGGGTAAGCAATGGCCGAAGAGCACCAAACTGATTTCATCCTTCCTGATGTTAAGCGGTACATGAACAAATGATTGCTGTTATCATTATCCGGTCCCTCCAGCCACATGGGGCGTGAGGAGCCAAAACTGCCTCGTTTCCACAATACCATCAGGATTTCTTCCTGTCCGTCATGGTCGGCATCGGCCAAGAGCAGATGGGTTACCTTCCATTCAGCCGGTGATTCCCAAAGCAATTCATCGTCTTGGTAAACGTACACCCGGTGATGGTCTAATCTATATGTTTCTTCCTGTCCGTTGCCATCAGTATCAGCAGTAAAAGCAAACGGGAAAGAGGCTGCCGCCTTCCAGTAAATCAGCCCGGCCAAAAGCAGGACCATAACTGCAGCAACCGGAAAAACGGCCTTTTTTATTGATCTTCCCACTGCATGATCACCCGGCATTCACCAGTTTCTACCCGATACAAAGAGGTCCACGCTGGTAATTCTGGAGTCTGACGGTTCATCACCATCTCCCGCCATTTTTCATCAGTTAGTCGGTCCTAGGCAGGCCAGGGAAATTCATAATAGGAGAAAACTGCCCCTTTGGCAATGCGAAGTTTGCCTTCCACCGGTACGATTGCATAGATCTGATTGACAAAACCGATGGCTTCCTGCAGAACGGTATCAGGGGGAGCTGTGGCAACATCAGCTACCAGCATGGCCGGATTGTTGGTCAGCAGGTAGGAACGCCCGCCTTCCTGGCTCTGGTCCCGCAAGGCTTCCATCCAATAATGCTCTAATTGTCCGCCGAAACTTCTAATCAATTCGTATTCTGCCTCAGTTAAGGATTCATCACGCAGTTCCTTTTCGGAGATAATTTTCAGATCCAGGGCCAGCTGTTCCATGCGATCCAATGAATCCGCGTCCCGCTCATTTAATAGACCTCGGGCATCAAGACCATCCCTGGTCATGGCCGAAAGGGAGGCCAGGCGGGCATAAAGATGGGGATTGGGTTCCACATAACCACGGTCATCAATGTTTTCGTCGCCGCCGCCACCCATCTCGGCATAATTCTGTTTGGTGTATAAAAGGGTATCATGTTTCAGTTCAGTCCAGCTGCTAAGGAAGGTATTAAGCTCTTTTCTAGTCCAGGCCTGACCCCGCATAAAGGAAGGGTAACCTTCCGGAACGACCCGGGTCAAGGGCCTTAAAGAATTCATCCAGCTCCAATAAAGGCTTTGATGCCAGCTGTTTTCCGGCAGATCCCGCAGGTGCTGCTGCATTTTTTTCATATTATCAGGGTAGTTCTGGTAATCAAAATCACCGGAGTCTTTCAAAATCTTACTTGCTTCCTCAGACCCTAGCGCTGCCGGTATATCCAGACCTTTGGGGAGCATACGCCGCTGTCCCTTAAGGTCCTCGCCGACTTCCCGGTAGATCAGACGCTGGAAGATATCAGCATCAACCGTGTAACGCTGTCCCATGAAACGAAACCCGCTGATTTCATGTTCCCGGTCAGGTTGGATATTGGCATCGAAAATGGGAATGGAGTTGATGGCAGGGCCTTTTATTTTATGGGCCTTCTCTAAAAATAACTGCCATTTCTCCTCATCCTCGCTAATTATTTTTAGGGAGGGTTTTTGACCATAAACATTTTTTAAAACGGCATCATATTGTTCAAAACCCGGGTCATCACTTTGGCCGATAAAAAAGTCGGTGGTCTGGTAAATCTTATCCCAGGATGACAGGGCATCTTTTTCCGGCAAAGCCAGGGTGATAAGGACTGCCGAGCGGGTTTCATCCTCATCTTTAAGCCGGAAGGTCAGGCGTCCGTACCACATCATGGTTTGAAAATATTCCTTTAAGGCTTCGCTGTGGGTATAATGCCCTCGGGGAATATACTGGGTATAATCTTCTTTCAGTGATTCTATTATATCCGGGGCGCTGCCCAGGCTCATAACCGGTGAGACTGCAGTATCCCGCTGGGCTTTGATCAAATCCAGCTCTGCTTGTACTTCAGTTTTCACTTGAGCCGGGATTTCAAACGTGGGATCCAAAAGTTTGCTGCCCACGGCAAAAAAAGCTATATTTCTGAAAGCGGCATTTTCCCAGGAGGTGTTTTTCAAAGCCTGCCATTGCTTTTGCGACGCTTGGTGCATTCCAGTATTCAGTTTTTTTAACTCGGGGATCAACTTTTCTTGTTCTACAGTTTTGAGCAGGTGCTGAAAAAAGAGATGGTAATTATGCAGCATGGCATCGGTTGTTATCAGATTGGGTGTGTTGTTGTAACGATTTAATTCATAGGACAGGAAAAACTCCACACCAGGTTCCGGCAAGACCACAAAACCGTTTTCCACCAGACGCACCTTAGCATCCGGACTAAATTCAAAGCGATGGCTGTTTTCCACATTGCTCAGATCAGCTGCCGCCTGATAGGGTTTTAAACGAGGCTGTTCATTAACGGGAACTTCCTTATAATAGTTAGAAAAATCTGCCGCCAGGGCGATATTTCCCGGACTATCCGCTTTTTCGGCAGGATGGGTTCCTCCGCATCCTCCGGTGATACCTGCCAGCATTATTACTACCAGCACGAGACTGACTGTTCTCAATCTTCCAGTTTTCATCCCTTTAAACCTCCCCCAAATATAACCATTTAAGATACATACGCCATTTGTTCAGTTTACTTGCAAAGGAATTGATGACCGTTACACCGAGACGTTCTTTTTGTAACAAAGAAGGTTGGTTATAATTAAGGC
>JAAZFJ010000125.1 GCA_012511795.1 Syntrophomonadaceae bacterium | reverse complement strand
GGTTTCGACAGCATCAAAATACCGTTCGTTATTAGGCATCCGGCTGATTTGAGTTAAAACACTTTCTATCCAAGCCTTAACATCTTGCTCCTCAAGCCATCTTTTAGTTATTTCAGTAGCAAGCTTACGCTTGGATGTCCCTGCCTGCGCAGCCTGTATTTTTAGTATGCGGTCTTCCTTTTCCGACAAAGTGATGTTTGTCATAATTTCCTTCATCAGGCGTTCCCCCCTTTATTTTATATGTTGTATACATTATATAACATATAAAACACTTTTCTAGCTAGGGACGCGCGTCCCAATATAAAAAACACAAAATAGAGACTTACAGCTAGGGCCATCTCAATGACGAGATGGCCTTTTTTTGCGTCTCAGGAATATCTCCCCAACCGCCCATAACAAGATAGCAATACTATCATTGCCCGAGGCCGAAAACCTTGGGCTTTTTTTATGCAAAAAAATATAAATAATTGCCCTTCGGGGCTTGGGATTTTAGGCACTCTTTATCCCGGATGAAAAAATAAAAGAGTAGGACCCAGGAAGTCCACCGCAAAAAAAAGCCTCTCTTGATCTGAGGATTATCCTGCTTATCCGGGCACAAGAATCAAGAGTAAAGCGAGCACGGCTTGGCCCAAAACAGTGCGGTGGTATCCTGGGGTGTAAACCGGGGGACTGTATTGTCAAAAATGACGGGTGGGGGACAGGATTCCCATTTTAATACAGAAAAGATAAGCAGGACTATTGACGGCGACCGACTGATCGGGGCTGAAATCAGATCTCCTTACCAAATAGGGGGGAGATCTATGCCCAACGCCCTCCCTCCCGGGGCTAATTTTTTATAAGAAATATTCCCGATTTATGATAAATGAAGCAAAGGATATTTTGCTGAAACCAAAGTGTCGCTAAGGAACAGTATAATGATAAACCCTTATTTTTTAAATCTATAAAAACCTTATAAAAATAAAAGAAATTATCGCAGAAATGTATATATAATTCTTTAATTTCAGAATTTACTGTAATATAATCAAATATATGGTCGTGAATTGATATTTTAAGAAAGGTGAGATCTTATGGATGTAAGCTACAACAAATTATTTAAACTACTTATTGATAAAAACATGAAAAAAACTGATTTAAGGTCTGCCACCGGCATAAGTCCTAACACACTTACGAAGCTATCCAATCATGAGTATGTCTCTATGGAGGTTCTGGTAAAAATCTGCCGCGCCCTGGAATGTGACTTTTGTGACATCATGGAGATCGTTCCGGTTAAAAAATAAATCTGAGGTGCTGCAAAGTCGTTAAATAAAGCTGGCAGGAGGCCCTTAAATGGATAAGAGAAAATACAGTGCCGGAATGGTTAAGCTGCCATTTTGGTTTGCAGAATTTAAAAAAATGATCAACCTGCTTAATGATGGGATGACCTTTTCTGATATCAGAAGCTTAAATGTCCAAGAAAACATATTTTCAGCACCAACCGAAGCAAGAGCCATTCAGACTTTCAACACAGTATCAACTCGCGTAAAGGCTTTAGATCCTGTTTTTTATGGATTGTTCGAACAATGTGATATTGCCAACCAAAAATTAATTGCCCTTATCGCAATTATGGAAAGTGATGCATTATTCTTTGACTTTATGTACGAAGTATTCAGGGAAAAATTAATAATTGGCCTCGATGAACTATCTGAAAGCGATTTTAATATCTTCTTCAAAGAGAAGCAATTGCAGGATGATAATGTTGCCAGGTGGAACGATTATACCCTTAAACGCCTTGGCAGCATATATAGAACGATATTAATGGAAACTGGCATCCTTGAAAGAAGCAGAACGGGTACAAAAAAAATATTTAAGCCGATTATGGATCGATCCTTAGAATTAAAACTGCAGGAATATGGCATGGAAATGACACTCCGTGCCTTAACGGGGGTGAGATGATGGCCAGTTTAGATGAAAGACTCGATGCGGCAGAACGCCTCATAAGAAGCGAAAGCTTCAGAAAGAACAAGGGGCTGGGCAATGAAGTTGGATATTTTGTGTTTGACTATCCTGCAGAAATGGAACTTGTAGTCAGGGAACGCATTGCTTACATGCAAAAAAAGAACTACCTTGTTACTGACGGTTTTGAACTGGTTGTCTTCGATCTTTACGACATCATAATAGATATTCTGGAAAAGGAAGGTTTTTTGGAACAATGTTTCCAGTTTGAAAAAAGGAATGGTTTTGAAAGGATCACCAAAGCCGTTGGCAATCTGTTGAAAATAAATGATAACAACGGCCTGATTGTCCAGCATATTCAGAACAACACACCTGAGGATGCAGTGGTATTCTTAGTCGGCATAGGTAAATGCTATCCGGTTTTACGATCGCATAAAGTGCTGAATAATTTGCATCAAACAATGGATAGGGTACCGGTTGTCTTGTTCTATCCAGGTAAATATGATGGTCAAGCATTGGTTCTCTTTTCAGCTATCAAGGATGATAATTACTACCGCGCTTTTAAACTGGCAGAATAAGGGGGATTAAGATGTTAATCAAAGAAATGTTTGCTAAGCCCATCGATCGCGATATAAAAGGCGTGATCAAAGTTGGGCAGGCAGATGAGGAAAACATAAAGCAGGAACTGGAGGAATATGTTGTCACCCGAGAACTGCAAAAACATTTTGCTGATTTCTTTTCCAGTTATAAAAGGGGAATAAACGGGCCCACCGATAAAATAGGCGTTTGGATATCCGGCTTCTTCGGCAGTGGTAAATCACATTTCCTGAAAATACTTTCTTATCTACTGGCAAACAAAGAAGTTGACGGGAAGAAAGCCATTGATTATTTCATTGATGATCAAAAGATCGTTGACCCCATGGTATTGGCTGACATGAGACTGGCTGCCAGCGTTCCTGCCGATGTTATTTTGTTTAATATTGACTCCAAAAGCGAAATGACCGGCAAACAGTCCAAAGATGCAATCGTTTCAGTATTTCTAAAAGTATTTAATGAAATGCAAGGTTACTGCGGGTCTATACCAGCCCTGGCAGATCTTGAAAGACAGCTGGACGAAAAAGGCCGCTATGAAGAATTTAAAACAATGTTTAAAAACAATTTCGATGAACTATGGGAAGAAGCCCGTTATAAATTTGATTTCAGGCAGGATTATGTAGTAGAAGTTCTGGCAGCAATGGACTTTATGAGTGAAGCTGCTGCCCGGAACTGGTGTGAAAAAGCTATTGAACCATATAACATCAGCATTGAAGATTTCGCCCGAATGATAAAAAAGTATCTTGAAACCAAAGGGGAAAACCACCACATAGTATTCCTGGTCGATGAGATCGGTCAATACATAGGGGATGATTCCCAATTAATGCTGAATCTGCAAACCGTAACTGAAGATCTGGGAACAGCTTGCCAGGGCAAAGTTTGGATAGTGGTGACCAGTCAACAGGATATAGACGCAGTTACCAGAACCAAGGGCAATGACTTTTCGAAAATCCAGGGGCGTTTTGATACCCGTTTATCCCTTTCTTCAGCCAATGTTGACGAAGTTATCAAAAAAAGGATACTTGCGAAAAATACCACTGCTGAACAGACTTTAAAAATACTGTACGAACAAAAATCCACCATCATCAGAAATCTGATCGTATTTTCCGATGAAGCAGAAATAAAGCTATACGTAGTTGATTTGGATTTTGTCGCGGTATATCCCTTTGTCCCTTATCAGTTCAACCTTTTGGCCAGTGTATTGACTTCCATCAGGACTCATGGTGCTTCCGGCAAACATTTATCTGAAGGCGAGCGTTCCATGCTGGCACTTTTTAAGGAATCGGCAGTAAAATTGATGGACAATCCTGCCGGTACGATTATCCCCTTCAATGTATTCTACGATGCCTTGCACCAATTTTTAGACCACAGTCATAAGGGTGTTATTATTCGTGCCCTGGATAACAGCTATATCAACCCAGATAAAAAGGAAGAATGCTTTAATGTAAATGTTTTAAAAACCCTGTTCCTGATTAAATATGTCAAAGAAATAACCGGCAGTATAGAAAACATTACTAGCCTGATGATAACAGCAATAGATACTGACAGGATCGAACTGAAAAAACAGGTTGAAGAAGCATTAAAAACATTAGTGCGACAGACACTGGTGCAGAAAAACGGCGATATCTATGTGTTTTTAACTGATGAAGAACAGGAAATAAATAGGGAGATCAACAATCAGAATGTTGAAATGGCTGAAGTTATAAACAAAGTGTCCCAATTGATATTTGAGGATATTTTCACTGAAAAAAAATACAGGTATCCTGCGTTTGGCGGCAGATATAGCTTTGCCTTCAATCAGATCGTTGATGATCGTCCCTATAAGACAAATCAAAACCATGACATCGGTATCAGGGTATTAACACCTAATTCTGATTATGGGACAGAAGAAATCACTTTACGCATGATTTCGGGACAGGGCAAAGAGGTATTGGTAGTCTTGCCCAATGACTCAACTTTTTTAGAGGAAATTCGCAGTGCATTAAAAATTGAAAAATATCTGCGTTTAACTACTTCCAGCCGACTGGCGAAATTTGAACAAATTAAAGAAGCAAAGCGGTCGGAAATGCGGGATCGCAACGGGAATGCCAAATTGTTCCTCATTGAAGCCATGAAAAACGCTGACATCTATGTCAATGGTGATAAAGTTCAGAATGGAGCCAGAGATGCTGCAGCCAAAATTAACAATGCTCTGGGCAGCCTGGTTGCAGTGGTGTACCATAAACTGCCCTATATAGATACCGCCATGAACGAAGATAATATCCGCCAGTTGTTTGAAACTTCAGCACAGCAGACTTTGGTATTGGAAGGAGATATTGAGCCCAATATTCATGCTTTAAATGATATGCGAAGTTTTATTGAGAGTAATTCCTCAGTACATATGAAAACCTCCATGAAAAGCCTTGCAGATCGTTTTATGAAGGCACCTTACGGCTTTGTGGAAGATGATGTGGAATGGCTGGCAGCTAAATTATTCAAGGATGGGGATGTTGCTTTTACCGTCAGCGGCAGCAGTATAACTTTGCTTAACAAATCTGCAGACGAAATCATTCGTTATATAACCAAAAAGGAATATGCAGAAAAACTATTGTTAGAGCGGCGGGAAAAAGCCAACGAAACTCAGAAAAAGATTGTGCGGGAAATCATGAAGGAATTATTTAACACCTCCAGTGTTAATGATGACGATGATTCGATGATGGGCAGTTTCCAGACTTACAGCCAAAAGATGCTAAATGATCTGGAAAAGTTGGAAATAATGTATCAAAGCAAGGCATTTCCGGGGAAGAATATCGTGGCTGCCGGCAAAGAATTACTCAGGCATGTGATTCAAACACAATCTTCCACGGAGTTTTATAATAAGCTGGCAGAAAAACGGGAGGATTATCTTGATTTTGCCGAGGATTATGATCCGGTAAAATCCTTTTTTGCCGGTGAACAGAAAACCATATTCGGCAATGCAATCGACCAGATGAACATTTATGACGACAGCAAGACCTTTATTGTAGATGAAGAAGTAGAGAATGCTGCAAAAGAAATAAAAGCTATATTAAACAAAGATATGCCCTATGGTGATATTCCGAAATTGCCGGGACTCCTTGACCGATTCAATGCAGCCTATACGAAAGTAAGAAACGATATGGAAACTCCGGTGATGGAAGCTATTGATGATGCCAAAGCCAGAGTCTTTGAAGTTCTTGACACCAAATCATATAAGGAAGATTTTTACGACCGCTATATCCATCAATTTAAGGAAATTCACGATAAAGCCGCCAATTGCAAAAACATTGCATCCTTACAGAATATCAAGGCAGAAGCAGATGCCTTAAAAATAAGGCTGCTTAATGAAATGAACAAAAAAGATGAACAAATCGCAAAGGACAAAATAAACGAAAATGGTTCTTCCTATGGTAATGGAAATGAAAAAGATCCAACACCCCAGCCCAAGCCTGTAAGCAGTAGGAACATCAGCATAAAGGATCTGAATTTATCGAATTCTTGGCGGGTCGAGACGGAAGAAGATCTGGATAAGTATATAGCTGTACTGAAAGAAAGAATACTCAAGGAACTTGAAAAAGATGTTATCGTCAATATCGAGTTTTAGGTTATTAAGGAGGTTATCATGTATAGACTAGAGGCGTTTAAATCCGGAACATATAGAGAACAAGGGGATTTTAAGTCTTTTTGCCCATCTTGCATAAATCAGATGTGGATTTGGGAGGATCCTGAACTGAATTATCTCTTGGCAGAAGCTAATAAGGAACTTGGTGGGCTTAATACTTACTCAGAACTAATACCCGATATAGATATTTATATAAGGATGCATATTCAGACAGAGGCTAACAAATCCAATAAGATTGAAGGCACTAACACTTCAATTGAAGAGGATATGATGAGCCGCGAGGATGTTTTGCCCGAAAAGCGAGATGATCATCAAGAGGTTAATAACTATATAAATGCTATGAATCATGGGTTAAAAAGAATTGAAGATGGATTTCCATTAACCAGTCGGTTAATGAGAGAAATGCATGACATCCTTATGCAGGGCGTTCGTGGAGAACACAAAACACCCGGTGAGTTCAGAAAATCCCAAAACTTCATTGGTGGCAATGCGCCTTCAAATGCTATATATGTTCCTCCGGCAGTAATAGATATGCCAGATCTCATAAGCGATTTGGATAAGTTTATCAATATAGTAGATGGAATGCCCGAACTTATTAAAATTGCCATGATACATTATCAGTTTGAATCGATACATCCGTTCCTTGACGGAAACGGACGCATTGGCCGTCTTATTATACCGCTGTATCTGTTATCAAAGAAAGAATTAGAAAAGCCTTGTTTTTATATAAGTGATTATTTTGAGAGAAACCGAATGCAGTACTATGATTACTTACAGAATGTGAGAAATAAAAATGATATGATAGCATGGATTAAATTCTTTCTCAATGCTTCGATTGAAACCGCCAAATCTGCTAAGAATAAATTTAAAAACGCAGTAAAACAGGCTGACGAATACAATCAGTATTTGATTTCAAAAAAAGCCTCCTCAGATAGTTTGCAGAGAATTATAACAGTTATGTATAGCCAACCTGTTGCCAACATTAACCGATTAAGCGATTTGACCGAATTAACAGTACAAGCTGTTAATAATACAGTCAAGATATTATGCGAGGACAAGATTTTAACTGAATTAACAGGCAATAAAAGAAATAGAGTTTTTGCATTAGCGGATTATATCAATGTTTTTAGATAATTCTTATTAAACAAGATGTACAAAGAGTTGATTAAAAAATCTGTTATTAAACGAAAAACCATTTTGCTTTAATAAGCAACATAGGTAATCAACCAAAATGCATTTTACTTCAATAAGCAACATATGTAATCAACTGCAAACAACTAGCATGACATTGCATTGTTAATACTGATGAATTAGCAATAGCGGAATTTTAAATAGGTAAAAAATCAATTCGGGGGAAGAATCAAATGAATAAAACAGCCATTAAAAGCTATGCAATATGGGCCAGAAACAAGCTTATCGCAGATATTACATACAAAGCCGGACTGCTGGGCATTACGGAAAAAGAAATCAAAAACCCGCTTTCAAAGTCAACCAAAGATGTCCAGTTCTTTGATATCGGCACCATAGATCCATATTCCATTGCCGGCGTAGAAATTGAACAGCGCAGGAAACTGGCAGAATTGATCCAGCAAAAAGCCCGGCAATCAGATTACAAAACAGCTTATAAAAGCGTGATCGAAGAAGTTGCCTATACCTGGTTCAACCGTCTTATTGCCATTCGTTTCATGGAAGTCAATGACTATCTTCCCTCCCGGGTAAGGGTGCTGTCTTCGGAAAGCAGCAACAAAATAGAACCAGATCTGGTGACCTCTCCCTTTGATGCCGGTCTGGATTATTCACCTTATGAAAAAGACCGCATCATCCAGTTAAAAAACGATAATTTATTAGATGAACTATTTCGCATGCTTTTTATTAAACAATGCAATGCCTTAAATGCCATCCTGCCGGAATTATTTGAAAAGACCAATGACTATACTGAACTTTTGATGAATGTATCTTTCACCGATAAAGACGGTGTAGTCTACCGATTGGTGCAAGACATTCCGGAAGAGGATTTCAATGTTGAAAAAGAAGGCCAGGTGGAAATCATAGGCTGGCTGTATCAGTATTATAATACCGAACCGAAACAGGAAGTATTTGATGGTCTGAAGAAAAACATTAAAATAACCCGGGAAAAGATTCCCGCTGCCACCCAGCTATTCACCCCCCACTGGATCGTCCGCTATATAGTGGAAAACAGTCTGGGACGCTTATGGCTGGAAAGCAGCAGGGCAAAAGCCGGTTTATCAGATGAAAACCTGAACGCAAGTCATTTTGGCTGGAAGTATTATATCGAAGAGGCCCAGCAGGAACCGGAAGTGGAAACCAGGCTTAAAGAAATCAGGGCGAAAAACATCATCAATTCACCGGAAGATATAACTTTTATAGACCCCTGTATGGGCAGCGGACATATTCTTATTTATGCCTTCGAGGTTTTAATGCAAATCTATGCAAGCGAAGGTTATGCCCCCCGGGATGCAGCTAAATTGATACTGGAAAAGAATCTATACGGCTTGGATATTGATAAAAGGGCCTACCAGTTAGCTTATTTCTCCCTGATGATGAAAGGCAGGAGTTACAACCGCAGGCTTTTAAACGAAGGGATAAGACCCCAGGTTTATCATCCCGAAGGATATCCCGAAGGGGAAGAATTCGGTTCACTAATAAAGGTGGACACCCTTCCTGCAAAGCCAAAGGAACCAGAAGAAATAGAACTATTCACCGAAGACTATGAAACCGCACTAAACACCTGGAATTTCAAAAGACTATTGCATCAGAAATATGATGTGGTGGTGACCAATCCGCCGTATATGGGTGGCAAGGGGCAAAGCAATAAAATAACGGAGTTTTTAAAGAATGCTTACCCCGATACAAAAGCAGATACTTTTTCTGCTTTTATAGAACGATGTGGATACATGGGAAAACCAACAGGCTTTGTTGGTATGTTTACTCCGTATGTTTGGATGTTTATTCAAAGCTATGAAAAGCTTCGCTATATGCTATACGCAACAAAGGACATCATTTCACTAATACAGTTCGAGTATTCGGCATTTGAAGAGGCAACCGTTCCCGTCTGTACCTTTGTTATAAAAAATAGCAAAACTGGAATTACCGGAGAATATTTGCGGCTTGTGGACTTTCGTGGTGGAATGGAAGTACAGCGGTTAAAAACCCTTGAAGCTATAGCAAATCCAAAATGCGGTTATCGCTATACCGCCAACGTAGAAGACTTTGCTAAAATACCCGGTAGTCCTGTGGCGTATTGGGCGAGTGAGGCGATGTTAAGGGCTTTTGAGAATGGGAAACCTCTTGGAGATATTTCTAAGCCACGTGTTGGCCAAAATACTGGTGATAATTCGCGTTTCCTGCGACTATGGTTTGAAGTCAATGTGGAAAACATCTCATTTGGTTTAAAACAGGAGGAGCTAACATCAAAATATTATAAATGGTTGCCATATAATAAGGGAGGTAGTTACCGTAAATGGTATGGAAACCAAGAATTTATTGTGAACTGGGAGAATAACGGTGAAGAAATAAAAGATTTTGCTGTGATAAGAAACAACGGTAAACACTGGTCTCGTTACATACAAAATATTGGGAATATGTGCAAACAAGGAGTTACTTGGACTTTTATATCTAGTAGCAAATTTTCAACGCGATATTTACCCGAAGGTTTTATTTGTGATGTTGCAGGATCGGCCATTTTTTCGTCTCAACCACATATAGATTTTTTACAAGGGTTTCTAAACACCGAAACTTGTTTTCGCTTTCTTATGCTGATGAACCCCACGCTTAATTTTCAAGCGGGAAATGTGGCGGGACTTCCAATAATGAAAGAAGAAAGCCATGATGTTACTGTTTATGTTACTAGAAATATCTCGATTTCTCGAACCGACTGGGACTCCTTCGAAACCTCCTGGGATTTCCTTAAACATCCTTTAATTAATGATAGAGATAAGATTGAAGAAGCATATATAAACTGGCAGCAGTTTACCGAAACACAATTCACTCAGCTGAAAGCTAATGAAGAAGAACTCAATCGTATATTCATTGAAATCTACGGCTTGCAGGATGAATTAACACTGGAAGTTGATGATAAGGATGTCACCGTTGCCCGGGTCTATGATACCAGAGAAGACATTCCCGAAAGTATGAAAGGCAATAATTATGTACTGACCAAAAGCGATGTGATCAAATCTCTGGTGTCCTACGCAGTTGGCTGTATGTTCGGCCGTTATTCCCTTGATGCGGAGGGTCTTGCCTACGCAGGCGGGGAATGGGATATCAGCAAGTATGCCACATATATTCCTGATAAAGATAATATAATTCCTATCACCGATGAGGAGTATTTTGAGGATGATGTGGTGGGTTTATTTTGTGCATTTCTAAAAAAGGCTTATGGTGAGGAAACACTGGAAGAAAACCTGGACTTTATTGCTGAAGCATTGGGTAATAGGGGTGATACTTCCCGTGAAGTTATCCGTAATTATTTCCTGAAAGGCTTCTTCAAAGATCATGTAAAAACATATCAGAAACGCCCTATCTATTGGCTATTTGACGGTGGCAAAGCAGATGCATTCAAGGCATTAGTCTATATGCACCGTTATGATGCAGATACAATTGGAAGATTGCGTATAGATTACCTGCACAGGATGCAGCGGATTTACGAAAATGAAATAGATCGGATGCAGGAAATCATAGATAACAGCACTGACGGGCGCGAAGTAACTGCAGCAACGAAAAGAAAAGAGAAGCTAATCAAACAGTTGAAAGAGACCAAAGAATATGACGAAAAGATTGCCCATCTCGCCCTGGCCCGTATTGAAATAGACCTGGACGATGGAGTGAAAGTCAATTACGAGAAAGTCCAGACTGATAATGATGGCAATAAGCTGGCGGTTCTTGCTAGGATATGATTTGGAAAGGAAGGAGACCTGGTGGCGGAACTTAACCTAAAACAAATAACCGATAAACTGAATAGTGAATTTGCAGGGGATACCCGCAGACTAATTTTTTGGTATGATGACAAGGCTGAGTTTGCGGAGGATATCGATACATTGGAATTGGTTAATGCCGGGGTATATCATTTGAAGCCGGACAACCAGTTTTATACCAAATATTTTCTGGAAAGACAGGACCTTACCACCAATTACCTGATTTATGCCCCCTTTTCTAAACCCGCTGTCAGGGACAATCATCTGGAGGATATGCTGCTTTATTCCAAACAGTTTTTTGCTGACCGTGCTTCCTTACTCTGTGTTGACCTGGGCATAGACGAACAGTATAAGCCGATCATTCAGAAATACGCCAGGTTCTTCCAGGCCAAGGATAGAACCAGGCGGTTTTATAAGCTGGAAATAGAAAACTTTACCCGTGACACGATAGAAATAGCTTTGATGAGTGTACTATGCAGAACCAAAACGGCTTCTTTTGAGGAAGTGGTTCGGGCGATCCTTACTGATGGGGAAATAGCAGAAAATAAATACCTTATTGAATTTGAAAAGTTTGATCTATTACCAGTATTTTGGCGTTTGTGTGAAGTCCATTTTGGCTATAACGATGTGAAGCCCTCTCTGGAAAAACTATTACTTACCTTTTTTGTTACTTACACCTTCAGGCATATTCAAGGAGAACTGCCACAAGCCTGGCAGGGTTTTGTTGCATATAAATCCGGCAGTATTATTGCTTTTTTGGATAATCTGATGAATAACCTGCAATATAGAGATCGATATAATGAATTAGCTGATACTGTAGCAAAAACACTAAATGTTTCGGCTGTTCTGGGGACTTATCCGCCGGAAGCATTGCTGAATGGTGATAGTTTTACAGTAATTGATGAGTTGATTATTGGGTGGATCATGGAACGCCTGTTATCTCAGGATATGGGCGGTAAACTGAAAGATATGACCATACCCGAAGTTTGCCAGAAACGTAGTAAAATGCATTTTGGCAAAGAATATTGGTCAGAATATCAAATGCTGGAGAATGCCTATTATGTGATTCAAGGGGCTAATTATAGCTGCCCGGATGGTTTTAAAGAGATTATCAAGCAGTATCTTGCAGCGGACTATATATTTGATACTGCTTATCGATACTTTTATTACTGGTTCGATCAGCTTACCAGCAGCCACTTAAAATTCGAACAGCTGCGTGATTTGGTAGAGAATATCTATTCCAATAAATATTTATCCCAGATAATATCAAAATGGAATATGGGTATTTTGTCGGAGGAAGCAATAACGGCGCTGCCTTTGCAGAGAAAATTCTACTCAAAATATATCAGTAGATATAAGGACAGGGTTGTAGTCATTATTTCTGATGCACTGCGGTATGAAACAGGCAGATCATTAT
>JAAZFJ010000124.1 GCA_012511795.1 Syntrophomonadaceae bacterium | reverse complement strand
GTTACCCGTCTTCATCCAGAATTACACAAAGATGTAATAATCAAGAGATATGCTATCCGTAAATAAAACGAAATACTGTGAAAACAAGAGATATTGGAAGAAATAATTAGTTTATTAAGGGAGGATTCCATAAGAAAAAGCAAGCAGTATTATTCCCAGGAATATTGGCCACAAGTTGCTATTCTTAATTACATGGAGTAATCGCTCCCGGGAACTAAATTCTCTGGTTACATTTAAAGGTGAAGTTTTTATCAAACCTAACATAATCAAGGCAAAAAAACCAAGCCCAAAACTTATAGTGAACCAGGTAGCAAAACCATAATTATTAATAATAAACAGAGCACTGGAAGGTCCGGCAAGCAGAGCAAGGGTAATAATAAATCGGTGAAAACTCATATATCTTCCCAGTTTTCTTTCAGGAGCTATATCAGCCACGAAGGAACTGGCACTGGAAAGAAACGCCGCCAGACCAATAGCCTCATAAATACGAATAAACATGACCACCCAGATACTATTAGTCATAGCATATAATAGAGAAGACGTGCCAAAGGCAAAAGCCCCGATTAACAAAGGTATATTCCTGCCTCTACTATCGGCCAGAGGACCTAAATACAGACGCAAAAACACTGCCGCTAAAAACAATAAGGTGCTTTGCAAGCCGGAATGAAACTCTGATCCGCCTAGTTCTAGTATGTAGAGAGGTATCATAGTCAAAGAAGTAAAAAAAACTGCATAAACTAAAAAAACCCCTAAAAAAAAGAAGGCCAGGTTTTTCTTGCTTGCATATTGCCTCTTTGCTGCCGGGACCGGCCAATCTAGCACCAGGATAACTCCCCTTTCACTTGTTGCATACTATTTGCTGGTGTCACGATGAATGCATTCATCAATATATGTAAAAAGCACCCCTAACGAAGTGCTGATAAAAAACATAGGCTTTGTTTTAACATAATTCTGTTTCTTGCTATTTCCTCAGCTTTGTCAAATCCATCCTTGCATTAATTACCCGATGGATTTCAACAACTTCCTCCTGCTCCCGAACAAGATAGAAAACCGCGTAGTTATTTACTGGCAACATTCGATACTCTTCCGCCAAAGCCCTCAACGGACGGTAAATCTTATGAAGGTATGGAAACTCACCTAATAGGGAAATCGAATGATCAAACGCATCCAACAAATCCATCGCGGCCTTTGGCGCATTCAACTGGTCGGATATATACAAAACGATATCTATTATATCCTGTTTAGCTATTGGAAGGTAAACAATCTTATACATTCTTGCCATCTGCCTTTTTGTGCATGGTCTGCCGTATGCTGTCAAATACTTCTTTATGGGAAAACTGTTGATTGTTTTGTTTTGCTTGCAACTCCGCCTCTTTCAGCTTGAAATATATCTCACTCTCGAATTGAAGCTTTTCATAGGCTTCAAAACTCATTACAACCATATCACCATAACCATTTTTGGTTAAAAAAACAGGCTCAGAAGTTTCATGAACAATCTTCGAAATATCCGCGAATTTATTCCTCAAGTCGGATACCGGTCTAATCTGCGGCATAAAACAACACCTCCCTGATAAGATTAGCATAATTTTATCATAATTATGCTAATCTTATCAAGCTTCCTAAATTATTCCCCCGCTCATCATACACAGAATCGTCTTTACTTCCTTGGTCTCTAAGCACCCTATCTATTTGGTACTTAAGTTGAGGCATTGAGAAATGAAGGGCTATCCACAATACAGTCAGCGCGATTAACCAAGATTAGCGTAAGTATAATGTTTAAGATGCAATAGGAAAACAGTTAGCTAACCGCAAAACCGTCCTTGGTTCCCCTCTTGGGTTCCAAATTATTCAGCTGCTTAAATAATTATACCCTCGTGGGCCAGGCTAATAATTAATTGTTGATATAAATCCTGGTTAATGCTATATGTATCAATGTATATATCGAATACTTGGTTGGTCTTAAGTCCAATTTTCTGCATTATTTCATCTGGTATCCTTATTTTGTTTTCTTCGTCTATCTGCACTTTACACAGTAGCATTTCCTCACCACCTCCTCCAAAGGCGTTCCTCGGCATTTGAGCTAAATTTTCTGTTCTATACCGGTTGCAGTTTAGTCGGTTCTGTAACACCAGCAACTGCTTATGAGATGAAACTCATCCAACACTTTAGCCTTCTAGTAGTTTAAACCCTGTTTTAGAATCTTTCCCCCCCTCAAGCAAAATGGCCCCTAAATGCTAATGTTTCAGGGGCTCAAAGTAGAAATATGCCTAAGATTGAGTCACTATTTATAGTATTATTACGAGTATGAATTTTACACCATCCAATATTTGCAGATTGCTTCATTGCTTGCTGTGTATTCAATATTAAAGGTTTAGTTTTTACTTTTGCAAGAATATTTTGTAGGCCAAATAATTTTTTTCGATACTATTTCTACAAATCCAATCTTTTTTCAGCAATTATTTTAGTAAACCTGATCATAGATCTGTACATGTCAAGGGAATCAAGAGGTTGATATATACCAGAAAGACAGTATAGGTAAGCCAATAGCAAAATACGATCACCAGGAGACTGCTTGGAGAATCTAGTATTTTTATGTCAAATAATGCGAAAGAAGAGAGGTCCTGCCAATTCCTGGAATTTTTCCAAACAACTAGAAATGAAATCCCCAGTAAAAAACATGAAATCTATATCAACGTCGCGATCCAGGGCCATTATTTTAACCCCCTGCTCTTGGGCCTTTATTAAAGCCTGCCCAAAAGCGGGATGGGTTTTATGGTTGTGGGGGCAGATTTGTAGCTTATCACACAGGAATGATTATGACAAGCAAGCTTTCCATAAATATTTAAGATCGAACCAGCAAGTAAGGTTTCTTTTTACGGGGACGCTTTTACAAGTTTTTCCTGAGTTATACTATAATGAAAGTGATGCTAAATACCCATCCTGGGCATACCCATGCGGGGCACAGGCTGGCAGGCAGACGGCCCTTTTAAACCCACGAGTCTTTAGCAGAGGAAGGAAGGAGATGATTCTCTTTCCTAAGTTATTGACCAGTATTAGCAAAGGGGATCATAAACATGGTGAAAAAACCAAAAAGCAAATATGCCAAAGTATCCGTAGGTTATACACATTATCTGCGCAGCGGGGCCGGTCCCCATAAAGACCGGAAGAAGGAACTCAATAAGAAGAAATGCCGGCGCAGACTGGAGACTGAAGCAGAGTAGACCGGGAATTATTACGTCATATCCTCTTCCCGTGATCGGATGAGCCAGCCTGACGCCGAAAGCTATTCGGCTGCCAAGGGCGGAATCGCTGCCCTGACCCATGCCATGGCGGTAAGCCTGGCCGGTAAGGCAAGGGGCAATTCCATTTCCCCGGGCTGGATCGATACGGGTTTTAAGATGTACAGCGGTGCTGATGCCTTGCAGCACCCTGCAGGCCGGGTAGGTAATCCGTTAGATATTGCCCATATGGTGCTTTACCTTTGCAGTGATAAAGCGGGATTTATCACCGGTTAAAACATTTGTATCGACGGGGGCATGACCAGGCAGATGATCTATCATGATGACTTTGGGTGGACTTACAGTAAAACAAAACCGTAATGGAAAGTTGACAGCCCGTTCTTTGTCAACTTAGATATATTTACTTGCTTCCCGCAATGAAAGGGTTGACAGCCCATCCTTATACTTGGCTAAAAAGGCCCGCACCCAATCCGGATCTGTTTTGCTGTAATCCCTAAGGCTCCAGCCAATTGCCTTATTAATAAAGAACTCTTTTTGCCCCAGATTATTGACCAGAATTTTTTCCAGCAAATCTGTGTTGGTCTGCTCCTTTCGCAGCAACTGGTGGTCGATGGCAATGCGCCTCAGCCAAAAGTTATCATCGCAACTCCAGGCCAGCAAAACATCATTCACAGCCGGGTACTTTAGAGCAATGCCGCCAACGATCCGGTCCAAAATATCAATGGTATCCCACCAGGACTTGCTTAAGGCCAGTTCTTTCAATTTGAGGACATCATCCGCAGTGAGAAGATCAGCCATAGCCTTTAGATAATCCAAGGCCAGATACTGAAATTCCCGTTCCAGCCTCCAACACTTATCGATAAATGCCCAATCGACTGCGGTGGCTTTCTTGCATTGCTTCAAAAATTCCTTGGATAAAGCCGCCCGGGTTGGCTTTGATATCCCAAGAAACGGACAGATGTTTTTCATATACGCCGCCATCGGCCTTGCTCGTTCTTCATCAGCGTTTTGATAGAATAGATCAAATATATCTGATTGGGAAAGCCTCATTTTCAATGCCCTCCAAAGGTTAATTTTTGTAACACTTTTTCGATTATAAGTCTTTTCACATCCGCAATATTTCAAACAACTCGAAATGAAATCTGCAGTAAAAAACATGAAATCTATATCTACTTTGGTGAAAATAGGTACATCTTTCATTTGGATGATGACAAACAGGTAAGCCTCATGTCCTCTTGCTTCCGTGCTTTACATTTCATTCTCATACCTTATCCGATAATATATGCTGCATCCATAAATGAACAAATAGGCGGCAACCAACAGCAGTACAGCTATAATATCAACGCCCATCAATGCAAAAGAAATCATCAGTGCTCCCAATAGCGGCACCATAACATCGAAAGCCTTTCCTTTGGCCCGGTTGGCAATGGTAACATTACGTTCATCCTTTTTGTCGATCTCTATCTGCTTGGCCAGGTCAGGGCTGTTTTTCAAAGCGCTGTGGTTGAAAATTTCTCCCACCCCGTGACCAAACATCCCGCATCCCAAGCCTACGCAGACGTAAGGGAGCGCAAGCATCATACCTTCTGGTGCACTAACAGTTTTTATCATGTACAGCCCAGCAGCCAGCAAAATTAGTCCTATCGCCGTCAGTGTATAAGGTGTCATTTTTCTCATTGCTCGGTTTCCTCCTCATAAATGAATATTTCTTCAATGCTCATGCCGAAATAGCGGGCAATCTTAAATGCCAGCAGTATCGATGGATTATACCTGCCGTTTTCCAATGAACCTATTGTCTGTCTTGATACTTCAAGTGCAAATGCCAAATCCTCTTGCTTAATGCCCTTGGTTTTGCGGATTTCCTCCAATCGGTTTTTCACCTTGTACCTCCCTTAACGGAAAGTTTACTTTCCATTTGAAGTTTATCACACATGAATGATTATGGCAAGCAAGCTTTCCATAAATATTTAAGATCGAACCAGTAAGTAAGGTTTCTTGTTACAGGGACGCTTTTAATAAGTTTTTCTGAGTTATACTATAAAGAAAGTGTTGCTAAATACCCATCCTGGGCATACCCCTGCAGGGCACAGACAAGCAAGCAGGCTGACTGGGCCCTTTTAAACCCACGATTTTTTAGCAGAAGAAGGAAGGACCATTCTCTTTCCTAAGTTTTTGACCAGTATTAGCAGAGGGGATCATAAACATGGTGAAGAAACCAAAAAGCAAATATGCCAAAGTGTCCGTAGCTTATACACATTATCTGCGCAGCGGGGCCGGTCCCCATAAAGACCGGAAGAAGGAGCTCAACAAGAAGAAATGCCGGCGCAGACTGGAGACTGAAGCTGAGTAAACCGGGAATTATTACGCAACGATCGCTGAACTATCGTTTGAGCCCCGGCATACTTAGTTGTGAATAGTATATAAAACCGGAGGAGTGCAGCTGATGGAGTTTAAAGATAAAATCGTGGTAGTAACGGGATATCACCGGTGAAAACATTTGTATCGACGGGGGCATGACCAGACAGATGATCTATCATGATGAATTTGGCTGGACTTACAGCAAACAAGAACCGTAATGGGAAGTTAACAGTTCCCCCGTTCCTGGTCAGCTTAGATATATTTACTTGCTTCGCGCACTGAAAGGGTTTTACGCCTCATTCCAGCGATATTTTTTATTTTTAAGCAATGTATCAAGATTACAACTCAAGCAAAGTCCGTTATGACAGCATATCACTCCGCTGCATTCTGGGCAGCGCCACTTTTCCTCCTCATTCTTTAAGAAACCCTTGGGAAAACTCAGAAACCCGGTAAACGGCTTTTTCCAGTTTTTCATCCCGGGGCAGGGCCGCTTCATCCCGGACATACTCCTCGAATTTCAGGTACTCGGCTCCGCCGATGGCAGAGCTGCGCACTTTGAGCATATAGATAAGGTTAAAGCAGTTCAAAATGGAATTCTGCTTCAGGTCGGACAAACAGATCAACTGGGTCCGATGCCTTTTGGCTATTTCAAACATGGGCTTTAGAAGATGTTCCGATGATATGGGCCCAAAAGGGTTATCCATTATCAAGACCCGGGTGGCTGTGTCCGGGTCGGCTCCCAGGGCTTCCATACTGCGGGCCCGGGTATAGGCCATCAAAGCCGACAACAAGGAAAAGAAAATTACGAATTTCTCTCCCCCGGAGTTCTCCCGGACCGCGTCTTCCCATATTTTAAGCCTGCTGTTCTGCATGTTGAGGTCGATTTTAAATACCTGCACCGGAATGTGAGCATTGCCCAGGTAAACGTTGAGTAATTCCCGGCTGGACATTAAACGGGCAATGGTCTTGCGCAGTTGGTCACTGCGGTTTTCCTGCCTGGTTTTTTCTCTGACCCGATGAATGCATTCATCAATATATTGAGCCACCCGAAGACGGGCCAAATCATGACTATCCAGCTGCAAATCAATCTTAAGCATTTGTACCGGCCTGGAGCGGCCGGCCAGGCGCACCTTGGAATTCTCCGATATTAAGTCGATTTCTTCCATCATCCGTCTTCCCTGCAAAAAGCTTTGTTGTACCATATCCTGTTTATTGCGCTCCAAGTTGGCCAGTTGGGCTTCATAGATGGCAATCAGGTCGGCCAGCTTTTCCCCTTGCAGGCTCATGCGCTCAAAGAGATAGAAGAAGTCTTCATACTCGG
>JAAZFJ010000006.1 GCA_012511795.1 Syntrophomonadaceae bacterium | reverse complement strand
TCTTCCTTGCCATCTTCATCTTTTATTTCCATTAAACTGGGTATTGATTGCATAAAAATCGGCGAACGGCGGAAATTCTCAAAATCAATCAGGCTTAAATAATAGGGTGAAACAGCCCACCTGACTTTTGATGATGCCAGTTTGAGCCTTTGCATGTCCAGATCGCTCAGATTTAAAAACTCCGCTAAGATTTCTGGTTTGGTGATCCGATTTTTCATTTGCCAGCTGAAGCTATGCCATTCTTCTTCACTGGCCCCGAAGTACTGGCGGATTATTTTCTGGTTGGCTGCAGTTCTTTCACCCTGGATAAAGCCGGTTTCAATATCTGCCAGCATTGAAAGGTAATCCTGAATTTCGCTTTTCAGTTGTGCAGCACGCTGCAAGGAAACTTCCCGTTTAGATTGGTAATCATTAAAATTGAGCATAAGAAAACCCCCTAACTTTCCAATAATAATTATAGCGTTGAAAAAAAAGAGGGTATTTTGAGTTGTTAAAAAGTTTACCCTCCCTATAATGCCTGCGAGGTTAGCTGACGGGTTCGGGCTTAGGGAAGTCCTACCGGAAATAATTCCGGATTCACCCCAAAATTGGTTCCCCCGTTTCCACAAAAGTGAAATTCGGCATCACACCGTAAACAGGTGCATTTAAATTATAAAGTAATTTGCCGGCTTGAGTAAAGTTTTTCTTTATAAGAAACTTTTTTGCTTTAATGAAATGTTTTTATACTGTTTGCCATTAACAGGGTAAACATGATAAACCTGATCATTTTACTCTGGATAATTATAGTGTATGCAAAAAGATTAAAAAAGTGACCATTTGAAACACTTATTTTTCTCCGATCGCATACTCTATAATATTACGGCAAAGATCGCTTATTCTTTCAAGGTTGCCAAGCAGATCCAGGAAAACTGCTCCATTATTTCCGTTACATACTCTTTCATTGAGGCGCCTTATATGAGCACGGCGATATTCAGCCTGCATTTTATCGATCAGTTCTTCATTTTTCTCTACTTTCCTGGCCAAAATCTTGTCTTTTTTCTCCAATACCTGCATAGTAAGCTTTAAAGTCTCTTTGGTTAAATCTATCATTCTGGTCAGTTCTTCTTTGGCTTCCCCGGAAAATTTCACCTGGTGCTGGGCTGCGTAATCCGCTTGTTCAATAATGTTATAGCTGATATCCGCAATACTCTCAATATCATTAATAGACTGCAGCAGGGCATAGGACTGGTAGGAATCCTCTTTGGAGAGCCTTTTTTCAGAAGCTAAAACTATATAATCGGTAATTTCTCTTTCCAGATGATCGATGGTATCCTCAATTTTTTCACCTTTTTCCTTAAGGCTTTTCTGGCGGTTATCAAAATAACTCATGGCATTGCTGAAAGCTTCAATAGTCATTTCCCCCATGCGCAGTGTTTCTCTGGTGGCCTGAGCTAAAGCAACGGAGGGGTTGACCAGGAAACGTTTGTCAACGTAAATGGTTTTGTTCTTATCCTGCTCTTCTTCTTCCTGCTTGGAATCCGGGATGAGCTTGGTGACTATAAAAGCTAAAACTGCAACAAAAGGCAGTTGAATAAGGGTGTTGGACAAATTGAATACCAGGTGGGTCTGAGCAATCTGCAATTTTATATTAAGTGCATCCCAGCTCACATTGCCCGGTATCAATATGAAAAGGTAGTTGGTAAAGTAGATGATCATTTTCTCAAATAGACCGGAGATAAAAAGCGGTATAAAGATTATAGTACCGATCACATTAAACATAAAGTGGGTCAGGGCAGCACGGCGTGCAGCCACACCGGTTCCAATAGCTGCCAGTAAAGCTGTAACAGTGGTGCCAATATTATCACCAAAAAGTATGGGCACTGCCTGCTGGTATGTTATGGCACCCTGAAAAGCTAATTCCTGGAGGACACCAATTGTAGCACTGCTGGCTTGTACCAGTCCTGTGAAAATAACTCCGATCAGTACTCCCAAAATCGCATTATCTTCAATACTGATCATCAGATCAGTAAAGACCTGCAGGTCTTTTAAAGGTTTCATCCCGTCTCCCATAATAGTCAGGCCGAAAAACAGAATACCAAAACCTAGAATAGCCTGTCCAATCAACTGGGCTTTTTTATTTTTGGCAAACATAAAAGTGATGACCCCAACTGCAATGATCGGTAATACATAGGCCTGTAAATTAAATCCAATTAAATAAACGGTCACAGTAGTACCGATATTAGCTCCCATTATCACGCCAATCGCCTGTTTAAGAGTCAAAAGCCTTGCATTAACTAACCCGACAGTTAAAACAGTCGCTGCGCTGCTGCTCTGAATAAGTGCCGTAACCGTCATGCCGGTGATTACTCCCCGAATCGGACTCTTCGTCCCCTGCTCCAGAATGGTACGCATTCTGTCACCGGCTACCTCCTGCAGAGCTCCAGACATGAACTTCAGACCGAATAAGAATAAGCCTAGTCCTCCAACAAAGGCGAAAATCATCGCCTGAAAGTCAAATTCCACTAATAAACCTCCTAAAAAAACTAAACTGCATATTTATTTAAACAACTTCATCTGATAATATTTAATTTTCCCCATCCAGACTTACATTTTTCAAAGGTTTTTGCCATATTAAGCATATACTTTTAAGGTGAAATCTTCAATTATACTTGTAAACTTTTATTTGGAATCATTTTATTTAAATTATCTCCATTTTATTTTAAATACAGTTGGTAATAACAAATTTCATCATATGGCTAAATAATTTTTTAAAAAAGGTATATGGTTATTTTATGGGGAATTATAGAATGTATTGTATGTTTTAGGGGGGAAGTTATGAAAGATTTATTCTTATACCTTAGCCCTACTGCATTCATTGATTCTGATTATCCTGTTGTACAGGCATTAGCAAAAGATTTGACAATGACTGCAGTGAGTGACGAGGAAAAAATTACCCGGATATTCTATTATGTGCGAGACTCGGTTCATTACAATATGTACACAACTTCCAGCGAAGAAGGGGGCTATAAAGCTTCAAAAATTATAGAAAAAGGAAAAGGTTTTTGCGCACAAAAAGCCATCGTCTTGACTGCACTGGCAAGAGCAGCAGAGATTCCCAGCCGCCTTGTTTTAGTGGCAATAAGAAACCATAAGGCTCCGCCTGAAGTAGTAGAAATAATGAAGACCGATGTTTTTTTCCCTCATATATATAATCAGTTTTATATTAATTCTCAATGGATAAGTGCGGCAGCTACTTTTGATAAAATTATCTGCGATAAGATCAATGTAGCAGCAGTAGAATTCGATGGACTCACTGATGCCCTTCTACCGGCTCAGGATCTAAGCGGAAATCCCTATATAGATTATGTTGACCATTACGGCAAATTCGCTGATTTCCCTTATCAGCTTATAATGGAAAACATGCCCAAGTATTATGGCCCCTCCTATACTAAATGGTTCTTTATGTAGGAAAAGATAATGAAAAGAGAAAGAGGATGCCTGATTGGTATCCTCTCTGTCCTCTTAAAAATATCATTGTTGCATAACAAGCCCCGCTTAATCAACGTTATACTCAGGAACATTCCTCCCTGATGAGGTATGCCCCTGTTCATATTTCGCCTCAATTGCGGGGATTGCTCCTGGGATTTAATAATTTTTCAGTACCGTCCACATTTCGTCTGTAATCAGGCCCAAACGCCATAATGCTGCGCCTTCTAAATCATACTCCCAGGCTATCTTTAATTTCTCTTCCAGACTTTCACCAGTTTCACTGACAGCCGAGATTCCTAGAATTAGTTTTTCCGGCGGTACCTGTGTCACTGCCTGGGATACAGCCTGGATCACCAGATTCTCTGGTTCCGGTTTGGGGCCATAATCATAGGCCATGACAATAATATAATCAGCTATTTTCCCCAGTGTCATGTAATCATACCCCAGATAAGAAGAATTTGGGGCATGTAGTGTAAGGGTAAGCTCAAGGCCGCGGACTTTCAACTCTTCTGACAGGAGTTTTGCAAAATTGTTGAATAACTGACGGGTCTTGATCAGTTCTTCCCCGCTTTCATTCCAGCCCAGGCCTTCAAAGTCCAGGTTAACTCCCTGGTAAAGCTGTGCTTCCTCAGCAATACTGTCTGCCGCCAACCGTACTGCTTCGTCATTATTTAAAAAACGAACCAGCTTTCCGCCGCCATCGGTCATATGTACTACCATTTGGGTTTTTAGTCTATACTTTTCTGCTGCTTCCAAAACTTTTTCCCAGCCTGCGGGAATCTGCCAGCCGCTGCTGCTTTGGGTCAAAAGCTGTCCCGTTTCATCCAGGCTATACCAGCCAAGTGCCAAATCGCTTAGTGCTTCTGTATTTCCTTTGTCGGCATTAGGATAGGGACTGTTGAAAAGGTCCCCCCAACTGCTGGTTTTTTCATCTCCCAGGGCGTAGAATCCGACAACCTTCATATCAGGGGGAGTAGAAACAATGTTGACGATGCGGGTGGATGGATCCCACTTTACCACACAGCCAAAGGTTTCACTGAAAAACCTGGCCGGCAGCAGAGTGCGCCCATTTAAAATCG
The DNA here is from genome assembly GCA_012511795.1 of Syntrophomonadaceae bacterium. Lineage (GTDB taxonomy): Bacteria > Bacillota > Syntrophomonadia > Syntrophomonadales > Syntrophomonadaceae > UBA1368. The sequence goes on along the minus strand of JAAZFJ010000006.1, from coordinate 2,948 downwards.
TCGGAGCCGCATCCAGAATGACCATCTGGTTATTGACCCTGGCTGTGGTGCTATCCACTGTCATCTCCAATGTTATATTACTGTCTTTAGCAAAGATCTGCCTAGCTGTCGGCTCCCAAATCACTTCTATATCAAGAGCATCTGCTGCTGCCCGGAAAGGCAGCATGGTTCTCCCGTTTTGAACCTGAGGGGCAACATCAAGCTGCAGTTGGACCCCATCAATAAATACCTTTATATCTTCTTCCGGCTGTGCGCTGACCGGACTTGTCCCTGCCGCCAAAATTAATCCGATCAGCAGTAGGGTAAACCGTAATATTCTTTTCATATGTATTTCTGCCTTTCTTAATAAATAAGGATCGGGCAGGCAGGGTCGTCTGCCTACACACCGGGAAATATTTTATATCATCTTTTGCCCCAAAACTTGACAATTAGGGTACGTCCCCACTGTCATTATTCGGTGCGGATGGCTTCTAAGGCGCTCAGGTTCATTGCGCGATGGGCTGGTGAATATCCGGCAATTATGCCTACCATGGTAGAAAATATCAGGGCGCCTATTGCCAGTAAGGGTGGAATATATGAGATCCCGCCTACTCCCATGCCCCCTATCATATTGGGAACAAAGCTATTCAATACCCAGGAAACCGTATAGCTGAGCAACAGGCCGATCACCCCCCCAACCAGGCCGATCAGGGCGGCTTCCAGCAAGAATAATCTTTTTATATCGGCAATGTCTGCTCCTAATACTTTTATGATCCCTATTTCTTTGGTTCTTTCATAAATACTCATGATCATGGTATTGGTTATGCCGATGGCTGCAACCAAAAGGCTTACCGCCCCGATGCCTCCTAAAATAGCCTGCATGGTGCGGGAGGTTTTTTTCATGGATTCCAGTATATCTGTAAGGCTGTGAGACATATACCCCAGAGCCTTTATCTTTTCCTGCACCGCAGCAACTACTTCGATATTTTCACATTTGACCTTAATATTGTCATATTGATTTTGATTATTATCATTAACAGGACGCTGGCCGCTGTTGCTTTGCTCGTTCTTACGGTCTTCAGCCAGGATCTTTTCCAGGTAAGCCATATTCATATAGGCATTGTAATCTTTCTCGTTATTGCTTTGCTTAAGGATTCCCACTCCCTTTATTTCGTGGAGCTTGGGCGGTCTGTAATCCGGGTCGGTGCCGCCTTGCTGCCTTTCACCATATGCCATATTAGCTGTCAGAATAAGCTTGTCACTGATCAGATTAACCTCAGGAGGATTGCTGCCCATTGGTCCGTAATAATGATTGCTAAGGCGCGGATTGTAAAAATTATAAGCTATCTGGGAACCGAAAATAATAGCCTCTTTATCACCATCTATTAGCAGACGTCCTTCTTCAATCTCAAAATCAAAGGCCGCCAGGTTTTCTGGTTTTACGCCTATTACTCCCACATGGCCCACCATCTTGCCGGCTGCGATTTTATAATAACTGGTTTTTTGCGGCATTACTGCCTTCACGCCTTTTATCTGTTCAAACTGAGAAACCGCATGGTCATCCAATGCTGTATTTTGCCCTTCCCCGCCTGGCCTGTCATAGCCGCCATAATAACCAGGATATACATCAATGATGTTTAAGCTCCCCATCTGGGAAATCTGCTCTTTAAACTGCCGGTCCATGGCAATTCCCAGAGACAGCATAATCACGATTGAAGCCGTACCTATCATTACCCCAATAATAGTTAGAACACTCCTGGTCTTGCGGCGCATGAGGTTTTGTCTGCTCATGCGGAATAAATCAAATTTATTCATCGAATTCCAATTCCTCACTTAAACGGCGGCGGCGCCGTCTTATAATCACTGCCGCTATTACCGCCAGTAAAACTATTCCTCCGGCAATTATCATCCACTTTTGGGGAAACTTCTGCTGGGGCTGCTGATCTTCGGGCATCATACCCGGCATATCCGGCGGCATCTCCTGGACCATGGCATTGATCTGAAAGGCTTTTTCCACGATAAAAGGCTGGCCGATATTGTCTTCATATTGGAGAACGATTTTGCCTTCAGCGGTCCCTTCTTTTTGCGGAATAATGGTAACATCGAAATAATTTTCTTTGCCGGTTTCCAGATTACCCAGATAGGCATTGCCGTCCTGGATTTGGAAATCACCCTCGGCTGTGACAATCAGGTTGCGGATCAGGCTGCGGCCGGTATTATAAAAGTCAATGGATACTGAAGTGGGCATACCTACAAAAGCTTCGGCGGGAGTTACAACATCAGTAACAAAAAGGATGATATTTTGGTTTACCGGGATACTGATCAATTCTTTTTCGTTGTACTGAGTGCCTTTACTATCCTGATACTGCAGGTCAACATTAATATTGTAGTTGCCATTTTCCGCGTCGTGTTTTGGTTTTAAGGTCAGGCTTTTTTCAATACGCCCTCCGGCTGCCAGTTGGTCAATATAAAAGGAATTACTGCCTCCCACCGGTGAAAAAACATCTCCGTCGGAGTTGATGCTGACTTTAATATTTCCTATTGCTGTAGCAGCACTGGTATTATAAAAAGATAAGCTTAAGTCAAATGGTATTCCCGGCTGCATATATTCACCCGGATAATAATAATTATCGATAATAAGCCGGGGGGTATATTCATCATCTGAACCGCCTTTGCCGGATACCGGCAGATAAACAGTGCTTTCCTGGGTATACTCCTGCCCATATTCGTCCAGATATTTTATGCCTAGGTTCAGCGGATAGATTCCTTTTTCCAGTTTGGTATCGGTGTATAAGCGATACTCTGCTGCCACAGTGCCCCCTTTGCCCAATTGTGCTATGTATTGGGTATCCGACCATTTATCCAGGTTTATGGTGTTACTGCTGAAACCGCTCAATTTCAATTCCAGATTTTTCAGTATCAAATCGCTGTCATTTTTTAATTGAATTTTAACCGGACTGGACTGACCC
>JAAZFJ010000123.1 GCA_012511795.1 Syntrophomonadaceae bacterium | reverse complement strand
TGAGCCTGGGCATAATGTTCACCCTGCTCGGCAGCGGCCTGCCTTTTTTCATCCATCTCCGCCAGCAGTTTAGGCATTTTCTCATTATCAAATACCCGGCCTTCATATAGGCAGGCCAGGGCCATTTCCTCCCGGGGCCAAGCTATCGGTCCCCGGCTCTTCACCATCAGATTCAGGTCTTCATAAGCCATCAGCGGAATAATCCGGCGCATAACCATGTTAAGACCGGCTTCGGCTATCTTATCCATATCCGCTCGGGGCATAATAAAGGCATAAGGTAAAACGGGATTGGCCGCCAACATGACCTGGCGTATTTCCGGGGTCTGATTCTTCAGATAACTTTCTCCGGTATCAAATGGAATATCCAGTTCGGCCAGGGCAGCAGCCATTTCCGAAGAACTGTGCAGGTGGCCATGGGCAATGGAAGCCAGGGCTTCGCTAAGCTCATTGCGAGTGCGCACCGCTGCCTCTCCTTTTTTCTTTATCTCATTGATATGCCGGTCAAAAAGCAAAGCCATTCCTTCCCGGTCAAAGATCCGTGATGGATCAAAGCCATAACGCTCCAATATCCCTTGGATTTCCTTTTCCTGGCGCTGGTACTCACTCCGTTCCCGCTCATAATCCCTTAATATTCTATGGTTCTCGGCCTGGGCGACTTGGATTTCTTTCCACTGCTGATCCATATCCTGCTGCTGCCGGGTCAGGTCGGCCTTTTCCAAGCGCCTTTTTTCCTGCTCGGCCAGCAATTGCTGGCAACTTTGCTGCAAGCTGCTGTCGATCTGCTCCATTTCCCTTGGATCCAATTCCCCCAGGAGGTTTCTGACCCATTGCCGGCCCAGGCGCTTCTGCACCTGTTCTTCCTGCTCCCTCAGGATTCTGGTTCGTTCCTCCAGTCTGCCCTTGTCCCCCTCCAGACCACTGCGCTGGGTTTCCAGCTTACGCAGCTCTTCCTGTTCCCTATCCAGTCTGGCCTCTTGCTCCCTCTGCCCAGCTTGTAAGTTGTTCAGCTGGGTATCCAGGGCTTTCAGGACTTCTTCCAATCTGATCTTAATACTATATTCCAGGCTATGAGCCCGCTCATCCTTATCGTATTCCGCCCGGGCCAGGGCCAGTCTTTCGTTTATACCCGACAGTTCAGAATTAATTTGGTGTATCTCCCCGGCCAGCCGGGCTGCTTCTATCAGCTTTTGCTGCCCTTTAGCCTCTTCCAGCTTTTCTTCTGTTTCCTGGCTCTTCTTTTCTGCGGCCTTCAACTCTTCAGCCTTAATCAGGTGTTCTTCCAGACGGATTTGATATTGATGGGAACGCTCCTCCAGGTTAAGCCTTTGTTCTTCCCCCTTAGCCTTCCCTATAGCCTCTTCATTGGCCTCTTTTTGCTCTTCCAGCTCTTTAATCTTTTGGCCCAGATAGAGGTAGAGGGCCGCCAATTTGGCTCCCAAACCCTTCTGCTGTTCCAGGTTTTTTAACACAGTCTCCAGTTCACCCAATAGGCTCTGGAGGCGGTCCAAAAATCCGCTGAAAAGCTGTTTTTCCATAATGAAGCGCTCATTTTCAATTACTTCCTGTACCAGTCGTTCCAGCATCTCCTCCAACTGTCCTTGCTGGGAACGGCCTTTAAACATGACCTTTTCCACGGTCTTAATGATCCAGTCATCCAGCAACTGGCTGGAACTCCGGTACTTTTGAAACAGATCCTCCAGCCCGTTTTCACTGTCATTGATGCGGGTGATCACATTGCGCCATTCATCCTGGGAAATACCGAATTCAGCCAGGCGCCTGGCATAGCCATTACGATCATCTTCCGGGTAATACCCCAATAAATAGGGGTCCTTTCTCTCCTGGTCGGCTAAAAGCTTTCGGGCCTCCCGGAAGGGCTTAAGCTCCAAGACCCCTCCGTTGCGGGTGGCCACGGGAATGTTCATAATATCATAGGGATTGGCGGCGCTGTACTTGGAGGTAAAATTAAAATACCGAACCCGGGGTTTGGCCCCTTCCCCCTCCACCGCCTCGGCCGAAGTCATACCAATACCGGTTAAGAGGTAGCCGCCCCCGCCATCCAGTTTCCATTCGATCATTATGTAAGTGGGCTGGCTTTTTTTGCGGAAAAAACTGGCGATATTGCGTCCCTGGATCTTGGCCCCGGGAACGATTACCTGCAAAAACAGCTGCACCAGAACGCTTTTGCCCCCGCCGTTGGAGAGGTTTAAGAGGGCGTCTTCACCGCCGTGGAAATTGAAGGTTTCATCCACAATATGGCGGGAATCGTGATTATAGGAAAAATTAATGATCCTGATACGATTAATATTGGGCATGGGCTTCTGCTCCCCCTTCAAACAAGGCCTGAATCTCTTCCACCCGGCTGTCGCTCAAATAATAGTTCAGCATCAGGTCATCCAGCTTGCGGGTGCAGCGGATCTCCCGCTCATTGTCCACCAGCCGGATCAGGTTATGGCGCTCCAGCAAGCGGCAGGTGTTTAGAATGGTGCCGGTCTTGGTCTTGCGGGCTTTTTCTTCGTAATCCTGCTTGCTTTCCCACAGCTCGGCGATTTTTATAAAGTTTATACCATAACGCTCCTCCAGCCCTGAAGCTCCCTCCTGCTCCAGCAGAGCCAGCCCCAGTCGCCGATCCAGTTCCTCTGATAATTTGCTCACCCGCAAGTAGTCCCGTTGCTTGGGATTGCGGTTACGGCCCCCGTAAAACAGGTAAAGCATAAACATAACGATATAGCAGAGCAGGTAGCTGTCCAGGAGCCTGGCATCTGATGCCACCCATTCCCGCAGATCCTTGCTGACAAAGCCCAAGAGGCCGTTGCTGCTGTCCGGAACCAGGTACAATGTGCTTCCGGCCTCCACGATGGTAAACTCCATTTCCTCCTCCATCTGGGCCAGGATGGATCTGACTTCCCCACTGCGGTATTCCAGGAACAGATCCCCGTCGCTATCCCGGTCCAGCTGGCCCCGATCCAAAAGCTTTTTGAATATTCTTAAGGCGGTATTTAATGAACTCATACAATATCTACCTCGATTAAAAAGTCACTGATAAGGATATGCCGGTTGTATACCGCATCATTGCAGGTATATGCCACATCCTCCTCCATCATCTCTTCATCCGGTTTTTTTATTTGAATCCGGGTGACCCCGTACATATCCGGCTGCTCAAACTCAATTCGATGCAGGCAATAGTTCAGGTCCAACTCCCCGGTGGCATTGGCTACCACTTCATCATGGCCTTTTTGCCAGGCCAGGATGTCAATAGAGTTCAGGTCATAGAGCTTCAGCATGGATTTAAACAAGAGCTCACCCTGAACTACTTGAGTAAAAAGGTCTTCCTGGCTCTGCAAATAGGCATAAAATTCGCTGAAGCGAAAGGATGAGCCTTTGTTGGCGGCCATTTTTAACAGGGCTTGGACCAAGGCCACCTGAGCTTCATTAATTCTATTGATTTCCAGCCATTCCTGGTCTTCCTGCAGCTCTTCCATGGCCACCCCTTCAGCTGTCTCCTCTTCATTCCGGATGCGGGCTTGCCGGTCATAGAGGGGCAAGAGGCTTAAGTTTTTGTCCATACTGGGCTTAAACAAGGGGTTTAACAACTGCCACAGCCTGGGAATGGTTTCCTCCCCGCACTTTTCCAGGGGAACCAGGATTTCCTGCTCAAAATTATAGACCCGGGCCAGGGACAAGGCAAATGAATCCTCAATCATTTCCTTATAAATCTGAGCCAGGCTGTGCCGCTCCAAAATGACCTGTTTCTGTTCGTCTATGGTATCGATAATATTTCGACGAATAATGGCGATCTCCCTGCGGGCTTTCTTCATCTCTTCATCCAGCTGTCCCCGGGCCCTTTCCTCTTCCTGCAAGCGCTGCTCCGAAAGCACAATCATATCCCGGATTTCATTCATGGTGCCGTACTCTTCCTCCAACAGGGCATAGGTGCTGCTGACCAGGTTCTCGTATTCCCGGATATCCACCTCATAAATATTTTCCCGGATCTTCTGGATAAACTGACTGATATCATTCCGCTTCTGCCTGATCATCTGCCGCAGGTTGGCGCTTTGGCTGATGGCCTTTTTATAGTTTTTGCGCTTAATGAGCTCGCGCAGTTTCAGTTCTTCAATGGTGAAACTGATTTCCTCTTCCACTTCCTTGGTGCGAAACAGCAGGTCATAACCCTGGTTGGTAAGCTGGTAAGTGACGGTGTAGCCATTTTCACTGTCCTTAAGCTTGTCATCTATTAAGCGAATGCGAATGGGACTTAAACCCTCCCCATACTTCATCACCGGATAGTAACGGGCTTCTCCCCCGTTTTGCAGAATATCCTTTATGATATATTCCGCCAGGGGGCGAAGGTTCTCGGCGGGAAAGTCCGGATGGTAGGCAGGAATAATCTCCCTTAAGAAAGTGCTGATGCTGTCCAGGGTGCATTCCTCATCCTCGCTTAAGGTTCTTTCCATTATAAAGACCAAAACCGAGAAAATGATATTGTCCAGGTGGCCCCGCTCAAACAGCCGCTCCATGTCCATATTGCGATTATAGCGGTTGACGATGGAGTCAATAGCAGCCATTATTTGCATCCTTTTCTCGAAACCTTCGAGAAATCCTAAATCTTGCATGATAAACCCCGTTCTAAGTTAAAATGCCGGCCAAAATCTGATAATTAATTATTTCCTGGGGTATATAGCGGCCTTGGTTTAATAAATCCATAATTCCTGGCGGATCAGAGCCCAAAAGCTGAGCAAACTCCTCCACTGCCGCCGGTATATCCCTTTTATCCGGAGACTCCGGCATCTCCCGGCCCCGGGCCAAGTCCAGCATAAGCAGGTACAGAGGAACAAATGGCTCAATGGACAAAGCGGGGTTGGCCTCCCGGGTGCGAAAAAACAAACGGATACCCTCCCGGTCCAGATCCCCGAAATATTTGAATCTTATAGCCTGTCCGGCCTGCCTTTGCAGCATACCACGGGCATAATCCTCCAAAGCTGCCTTTTTGGTTATTTTATTGCCTTCCCCGTAAATAAGCAAGTCCACCCTCTGGCCAGCAATAAGATTCCGGCCGCTAGCCTGCATCAACTTCCGGAAAGTAAACCAGCTGTCCTTGTTTTCCAGGATCAGCACCGACATTTCAGCAGATTGGCTGTGAACATATTCAAAAAAGGGCTCCGGGGTATCATAATAATGGAGAAAATCCTCCCCCAAACCATTGAAACGCAAGACTTCCCGGAGCAGGGAAAAGTTTTCATCGATAAGCTTCTCCCGCCCCCAGATGGAAAAGGAACGCTCCTTGCGGGACATAGGCTCTTCCAGCAATTCCCCCCGATGCCATAAGTACTGGCTTAAACCCTCCAGCAGTTCACGATGCTTTTTATACAACTCCGGGCGCTTCAGATAGGCGGATATGTTCAAGCGCGGGTTGAGCCGGCGGATGCTTTCCAGATACTCGCTATAATCTTCCTTAGGCCTGATGATGCGGTATTTATTGAAAAGAGGGGGTATGCGCCCATTCTTTCCCGATGCTTTTACCGGACTGATCAAACCTCCCTCTACCATTTCTTCAACTTCAGCATGGAACAGCAGGTAATCCCTTTCTTTAGAGATCTTCTGCAGTTCGGTTTCCGTGATGAACTTGCCGTGGGTGGATAGTTTTTCGGGTGGGATCATGGTGGTTCTCCTTTTGATTGCTTATTGCTCATATTCAGCCACTGCCTTTTTATCTGCAAGTTCTTTCGATATTTTACTTGGTTGCCAACATGGGAACGGACTCTGTATTCAACCGCCAGAGGCATTTTTTGATTATAATATTTAATATTCCTCTTAACCCTTCTGGCACCCTCATTTTGAACTTGTAACAAACTCTTACAAGTTGAGATTTCATCAAGTTCGCCAGCAAAATATAAGTATTTAAATGCTGGGTGAGGTTTTGGGGAGTTATTTGGGAAACCTCCGGTTTACCCTTTTTTTGAACTATTCGGAATTTCCGAATAGCTGCATTTGCTTCTAATTCCCCATAGCCAAAAATATATTTTATATTAAAGAATAACTGTACTACAGGTAAATTATCTCATAATATGCTCATAAGTAATGATATTCATTATATCCGGGTTCCATTGTAGGTTGGCAATTATTGGCATACCCGATAAAAATGGTTCTTCTGTTTTCCCCAAAGATCCAATATCTGCACCTAGAACCTGTTCCGCCTGTTCTCTGGTAAGTGGAACCCCACCATAACCGTAATCCTCCTGAATAAGGTTATATTCTACTGCATCAAGATTATCCAACAGGGCAAAAAGTATTACTGCATCCGCCATCATTTTCGAATGATTTACTTTATACTCCTGCCCTGATGTAAGATTCA
>JAAZFJ010000122.1 GCA_012511795.1 Syntrophomonadaceae bacterium | reverse complement strand
CTGTCAGTAACTCTCATGGCCCCTATGACTTCAAAATAGAAATCGGCATATCCCGGAGTATCCAGCACATTTATTTTATGATCCCGGTATTCACAGGGAACTACGGTGCTGCTAATAGTGATCTTTTTCTTGATCTCCTCGGGCTGAAAATCAGATACGGTGTTGCCATCATCAACCTTGCCAAGCCTTTTCAATGCCCCGGTATTAAAAATCATTGCTTCTGCCAGCGAAGTTTTTCCCGTACCCCCATGTCCCACAAGCGCTATGTTGCGTATTTTACCGGAAGGGTATTCCTTCATTAAATGACCTCCTTACAATATTACTGTAGCTAAAAAAAATGGTACTATACTTTCTCTAAAGTATCAAAATAAATTTCAGTTTTTTGGCGATTTTTATTAATTTCTATTAAAAACATAGAAAATTAAATAGAGCAAGACCGCCACAATAAAAAAAATGATAATTTGAAAAAACATCAGCCCTTTCATTACATCAAGTATTACGGTAAATACGATGCCAAGAGCCAGGGGGAAAAGTACCAGTTTGCTAAATGGTTTTTCCGGATAATCCGGATCTTTTCTTCTGTTATTTATGTAGCCCATATTCACCAACAGGAAAAAAAGCAGACAGTTAAAAGCCAGACTAAGGTATATCATGGCTGTCTCCGGGAGTATAAATGTAATCTTTGAATTTCACCTTATATTGCTGGATCAGATGGTAATCCGTCAAGTCCAGATTAATAGGGGTGATACTGATGAATGAATCCTCCAGGGCTGCCACATCGCTTTCCGGGTCCTGCTCTTCATCCTTGATCCCGCCGCCCATCCAGTAATAGGAATTGCCCCGGGGGTCCTGCCTTTCATCAAACAGGTTTTCATAGTTGCGGGTGCCTAATCTGGTAATGCGTATTCCCTTGATCTGGTCCTCAGGCAAAGGAGGGATATTGACATTTAATAGTGTTTGGGACTCGATGCCGGTTTTCATCAGGGTTAAGACCATTCTTTTGACAAATTTGGCGGCATAGGCAAAGTCCATTTCCTCTTCATATGAATCAAGGGAAACTGCAATAGAAGGTTTTCCCATGATCACTCCTTCGGCAGCTGCAGAAACGGTTCCCGAGTATAAAACATCAGTCCCTAAATTGGGCCCGTGGTTGATTCCGGATATGACCAGGTCGATATCCTCAGGCGCCAGCCTGCTGATGGCCAGTTTCACACAATCTACCGGTGTGCCGCCAATCACCCAGGCACCGCTCACATCAGCAATTTTTTTCTTTACCGCTTTGATTGGTTCAAAAACCGTGATGGAATGGCCGGTGGCACTTCTTTCCCGGTCCGGTGAGGCCACATAAATCTCAGCAATATGTTTTAATTCGCTGATCAGAGCATGTATTCCTCTGGCAGCGATTCCGTCATCATTAGTTACCAGTATTTTCAATAAAGGATACCTCGCGATCTAATAAGGTAATATGGTTAACAGGCCAGTATATCATGAAGGCTTTGCCTTTTATGCGATCCTGGGTCAGCCAGGCATTCCACAGGTGGCTGTCAAAGCTGCTGTTGCGGTTATCGCCCAATACCAGCAGACTATCCTCGGGTACGGTTACAGGGCCAAATTCATAGTTTACTGCCTCCAGAAGATATGACTCATCCAAAACCTTGCCATCAACATATACATTGCCCTCTTTCATCTCTACGGTTTCCCCGGGCAGGCCGATGATTCTCTTGATGTAATCATCATCGGTCTGGATCACATCCGGAGGTTCGAAAACCACGATCTCTCCTCTCTGGGGCTCTTTGAAACGGTAGATAAATTTATTGACCATCACCCGGTCCTGGAGCTGCAAGGTGGGAAGCATGGACCCGCTTGGTATGATCCTTCCCTCCACCACGAAGGTTCTAAGTATCATAGCCAGGACAAAAGCGATGACTACGGTACTGACCACTTCTTTGATAAAATCTTTTACCTCTTTACTCAAATAATTCCACCCCTAAAATCATATATATCATGGTCATTTCATTCTTTTCTTTATCTTTGGTAAATCTATTATTAAACCACTCACATTAAAACTCATAAAATGTTTATGGTCATTTCGTTTTTTTCTTTGTCTTATTGCGAATCTCTTAATACGCTTGTTTCGCTTCGATTTAAACTTCATATATCTTTATGGTCATTTCGTTTTTTTCTTTGTCTTATGCGAATCT
>JAAZFJ010000121.1 GCA_012511795.1 Syntrophomonadaceae bacterium | reverse complement strand
TCCAAAACCGTTTGATGTATAATAGCTTCCATAGAGACCTTCTTTCATTAGTTTTCTCCAACCTTATTTTAATGAAAAAGGTCTCTTACTCATATACTGAAAACTCCACATTTATTTTACGCGGCCTGGTGCCCGGTTCCTTAGCATTTGCAAGGAATGTGATTTCGATTTTGTAGTGTCTGGTCTCGACTATTTATATTTTTCTGGATTCGAATATATGAATAAGGAGATGAAATACTGGAAACCGCTAGGCCAGCAAGCTAAGGCTCAAGATACTTCACACTCTATCTGATCTCGTCGGTTTCAGGATATCCAGTCCGAGCATAGGACATCACTCCAAGCAGCCAAGCCTCAAACCCTAAAGTACAAAGCCACCAAAACAACTACTGGGATAATGTTGTAGCTGAAAGCTTCTTTGGCTAACTCAAAATTGAATTGATACATAACAATGGATACCTAACACCTGATCAGATAAGGAGGTATTCATTTGATTATGGAGAAGTATTATATGACAGACACAGGTCGATAGACGGCCCGTTTTCTTGCCAGGAACCATCGCACATGCACGCGGATTGTCGTGTTATTGAATTATCGACATTAGCGCAGTCGATGTGCCATTGCTTGAGTACATGAGCCTGATTGGTATACAGATCATTGATCCCGGCTGAATTCTACTTGCGCCTCAGGCCAATTAGCATCCGAATACACCTTCTCATAGTAATGGCCATTGCCACCGGCAGCAACAGGCCACTGAGTCGGAGCTGCGCTGGCATATCCCATCGCAAGCAACAGTAAAATAGCTACTACAAGAGCAATTCTCTTCATCGTTCTTCCCTCCCCATTCATCTACGCAGCAAACCATATAATTATCAATAACAAATACAGCCCAAGCATCTTGCGGCACCGCTCATAATTGAACAGACCCCAATACTGCCGGGCTATTAATGCGCATTATAGCACAATATATCCAAAAATGGAGAGAGTTCAGTTTTCCGGGAACGAATAAATACCCTCGCTCTCGCTTGCTAACCATCTATTGGCCTGCATCGACAGTATTGCAGCCCTGCAGAGTCCATGTTTGGAACAGGGTTTTCTAGCCTTTTGCGGATCGGCTGCCACCACTGAGTTTTCTCGCGACCACCGCTGTAAGAACGGTCCTGTCAGCCGGGTTATTCTCCACCAGAATTAATGCCTCGAAATATAATATCTAGAGTTTTTCTGCACTTTTTCTGCAGAACTGAATAGACTCTTTTTAACGGATAGAAAAGAAGCTCTTCGCCACGGTGATGTCTCACAGTCGTCCTTTCTGCGTATAGAAGGATGCATCTCAGTTTCAGTGATGATCTTTTGGCAATCGTTGCTGGGGTAACAGCTCCCCAAAAAAAACCTTTGACATTGCTCTGCTAAATCATTATAGTACCGTTGCCGGCAGCCATTCAGTTAAGTTGGGAGCACAAAAGGAGTTGGGCTTTCATCAATATACGGACAACAAACGTTGTGGTCTCAGCGTGATTGATCTGCTTGTTATTCTGGCCTGCATTGCCATACTTGCAGCCATCCTCTTCCCTCTATTCTTCCAGGTCAGACGAGTAGGATTTCAAACGAAGTGCGTTTCCAATCTTAAACAGTTAAGTGGCGCGTTCAATATGTATGCGCAGGATTGGTCTGACTATTGGCCTTGTCCCGGCGGGCTTCGCGGAGACTGGACATATTGGGCGCAAAGCGGCGAAGGTGGAATACAGGGCTATATTAAGCAGCGCG
>JAAZFJ010000120.1 GCA_012511795.1 Syntrophomonadaceae bacterium | reverse complement strand
TTGATACTTCTTTTACTGTATTGCTCATTATTTTATTCAGCATAATGGTATTTTGCTGAATAAGTACGATCCTGCCCTGGTTATCTTTATGAATATCAACAATATCTTGATAATTAACTTGGGCCACTACCTGCTCATTTACAATCTGGCTTACCTTCTCTGATTGCATCACCTGAGCCTTCGACTTGGCAATTTCTAAAATGGCAGACTTAAGGCGAAAATCCGCATATACAAATGAAATTATCACACCGATAATTAGTATCAGAACAAAAACAGCTGAAAAGTTTAAGCGTGAGGACATTTTAACCATCACCTCCACTACTACAATATATGTAAAGTATTAGCAGAGTGTGAACACTAAGAAAAACTATCTAGCTGAAAATACTGAAAGGCAGATAATGCCGGCGAAATATTGACTCATGTAGCACCCTATTCATTAGGTAACTCGTATTTATGAATCTTGGAGCGGGTAAAGCCGTTAAGTATGATTTTAACTTCATTATATCTGTATAAATCCGGGTCCTGTTTTCTGCTAAATAAGATTAGCAAGATCTTTAATCTGACTGGAGGTAGTGGAAAGCTCCAGAATAGAAGCTGATATTTCTTCAGTAACGGCAGCTTGAGTTTCAGCTTTCTTTGACACTTCATTAATTTTCTTTAACAAAATATCAGCTTTATCACTAATTGAAGACAAAATTACTTTGGTGTCTTTGACCGACTGGGCACTTTTTTCAGCCAACTTACGTATTTCATCCGCTACAACTGAAAACCCTTTTCCGGCATCACCTGCTCGGGCGGCTTCAATGGCTGCATTTAACCCCAACAATCGTGAATTAGAAGCAACCTCGTTGACAAAATCAAGAATGTTATTGGTCTTCTGGATCAGCTCAACTATTTCTTCGGTATTGTTAAGAACCTCTATAATATTATTTGATAAATACGCAGCAGATGAGGAAATCTCTTCCGAAGAAGAAGATAACTTATCAGAAGATGATGTTATCGTATCTGCGACTTTTTCCAGCTTCGCCTGCCCTTCCAGGCTTAATAGCAATGAAATACAGCCGATTGTATTCCCTTCCTGGTTCTTTATCGGTGCAGTTACTGATTTAAAAGACTTTCCTGCCCACTCCGTATCGATTCTCTTAAAGGCTAGTTTTTCACCGGTTTTTAGAACTGTAGGAACTGAACTTTCACTGGGAAGCGGCTTGCCTATAAATTCTTCAGGATTAAAAGCTTCTTTGCCTGCATAATAACCAAGATATTTTTCTTGATCAAATACTAAAATAGTATTCTCTACGGGTATTAAATCATGGTAATATTTCGATATCTGATTATAACATTCCAGAATTTCTTCGTCAGTTAGTCTTGCATCCATATTGTTGTCCAAAAGAAAACCCTCCATTTATAATACATAACCAAGACCATAAACCTTTATGAATATAGTCATTCAATGTATTGTTTTACTCTTGCTACAATATCTCAAATTCCCGTTTTTCAATGCCTGGAGTTTTTCTATTTGTTTTCTCCCAAGTATCTAAGTCTGTGTGAATAAATTATTGCAAATATCATTAAATTCACTATCGATACTCGTTTCCTCACTGCACCAAAAACACAAATGATTAGAACTATCAACGGTTACACTTCCACAGCGCTGGCATTTAACAACCGGAGTAACACTTATAATTGTTGTTTCGAAAGGCTTCTCAACTTTTTCTTTTCCTCTGCTTATCGCCTTTTGCTGGCAAAACAGCTCGCAGCTCCGACAATCCAGACAAAGCCCGCTGGTAAAATAATGAGTGCAAACACCTTCCGTGACAACAATTTGCAAAGCCCCAGAAGGGCAAAATCTACTGCACATCCCGCAATTTACACATTTGTCATTCATTTTGATAACAGGCCAATAAGCGGGAGGTGAACCTTCAATCATGTTGGCTGGATATACTTCCGCCAGACGCCTCTGCCAATCGGACAAACAGCTATTCTGCCGTACCTGATTAATTTCTTCAAGGAACGATTCTTTTCTATCGGGTCTATTACCAGTTATTTGACGTCCCTTGTTTACTAAAGACAAAAATAGATCCCGCCGCGAAGTCACTTTTAATCCTGCTTCAATGGCTGCCAGACTTTTTTTCGTTTTACCCTTATTTCCTTGATATATTAAGTTGAATACCGGGATACGCCCGGAAGCCTCCATCCATTCAGCAGCAATTCTGAGATTATAATCCAAACGGGACAGAACATTTTTCATAGGACAAGCTTCACATTGATCTACTTGTAATTCTACTTTTGTTATTAGGCCTATTTCATACCAGGCTGCCCTGGATATGATTCCAAGACAAGCCGGCAGTTGTACCGCACCGTTATCTCGATCTCTATTTTTTTTGTATGGAGCGGAATGTCTGCCACAAAAGAACTCTGTTGTCTTCCAGTCTTCTCTTTTAATATCATCTATGATCGTTGTCTCATCCCATTGATTGGAGCGAAAGACCTGGGTCGGACATTCACTTAAACATAGACCACAGCCATTGCATTTGTCCTTATTCATATAAACCTGATTTTCATACAAAAATATGGCGTCTGCAGGACAATGTTCTATACAATGCTTGCATTTAACTCCACTATGCCACTGATTCAAACACCTGTTTTCGGTGATCTTTATGAAACTTCCCTTTTCAAATATCATGCGATCTCCCCATTTGGTAGACTATTCAGCCAACATCCACGTCATATACATGCTGCCTATTTCGCCAATCGTACGATATACATCATTCTGACTGCAGGAAATGCATAAATTGAAAAATTCCTTCGCCCATTTTTGCAAATGTAGTTCCGAAAATTCTTTG
>JAAZFJ010000119.1 GCA_012511795.1 Syntrophomonadaceae bacterium | reverse complement strand
GATCCTACTAAAAAGACTGTGGATCCTATACATTTTATGATTCATAATTCACCATTTTGTTCCATAATCCTGCAATATAGAATACAATCAAAATATAAATACCCTGCTAATTAGTTTGGAGTTGATCCTATGAAAGCTATTACTCTGGTTTCAACTTTCCCCGGCTGCGGGCAGACAACGATCGCTGTTAACCTTGCTGCTGCTTTGGCAGAGCAGGGAAAGCAGGTGTTGATCGTCAGTTTGGGCGATAACGAAAAATTGATCAGATGGTTAGATATAAATGAGGGGAAAGGGGAGGGGCTGGATTTTGTTAAAAGCGATATGATTTATCATTCCAGACGGGGAGCCGACCTTCTGGTCTTAAACTCCAGTGATGATATTTCTTCCGGTTCAATGTCTTCAGATTTAAAACATCTGGATTACGATTTTCTGTTTCTCCTGCCTGCATCTGAAAAAGACTGTCCTTTCGTGAATAATCTGTCTGATTATGTATTGGTGTGCACTGATCTAAGCCATAGTGATGAAGTAGAAGCGATCATATCTCTTAGCCAATTATTTAGTGATTCGCAGAAAAGTAGTCTCAGTCTGATCGTGCCGAATAAAATCAATACCAAGGAATGGGAGCATAACAGTGAGCAGTTATTTACTCTGGCTGAATATTTTGGCTATGAAAAAATTGCTGACCCTATTCCTTTTTGTGAGCGGATCCATGACTTGCCTCTTACCGGAAAGACAGTGTGGGAGATCAACCGGGAAAATCTGAAAGATGCTTTTAACAGTCTGGTAGAAAAAGTGAAAGAGTTATAATCCATCCTATCGGGGAGGCGTATTAAATGATCAAGTCAAGAAAGAATTTACTGATCGATGGGATCATGTTTCTTCTTATGATGGCATTGGCTGGAACTGGTTTTGTACGTAAGTATATTCTTTTAAGCGGGTCTGAATCCAAAATGGCTTATGGTTTTAAAGTACATATGACCTTAATGGGGATCAACAGGGACGGCTGGGCGCAGATCCATTTGTATCTTGGCTTCTTGCTGCTGGCTCTTCTCTTGTTGCATATCATTCTGCATTGGAAACAGATCATGGCGGTTTATCGTAAATGGATCCCTGACAATGCAGCTCGTTTATTGATAACTATCCTTTTTATTGCGGTTAGCTTGATTTTGCTGCTTTTTCCCTTTATGGTTCAGCCAGCCATGTATTAAAAAAAACTGCCGAAAGTATCCGGCAGGAAATGATATGGATTTACATACTCAGTGCTGACTCGGCCAGTTTTACTGCAGTACCGCTGGTTGCAAACATCAGCATCTCATCATGGATCACCTGATAATTAAAACCGATGGCTACAATTGCATCAGCCCCCATTTTTTCAGCCTTGGCGATCATCTCGGCAATTGCTGACAGACGGGCCTGTGTCATTTTGCTTTTGTAAATCTCTGAAGCTTCATCTTTGTTGTTGGCGATGCCGTTTAAGATTTCTTTGGCTGCATGTGCTTCCATAATCGATTCCCCTGCTACCAGGCCGAGGTATTCTTGTATGGAGCGATTTTCAATGGTCTGTGTAGTTGTAATGATCATACCGTCCTCCTTTCTCCCCCTTTCAGGAGTCCTGCCTGTATACAATTCTTGTTAGGAAGGTTCATATTTCCCTTCTCTTTATTATATTGTTATCATGATCTATTTGATTACCCGGAATAAACCGACATATTCATATAACCTGTTAATGGTAATATATACATAAGGTAAAGTTAGGAGGTGGGTTTTTTGTCATTTCCAGACAGATCAAATCCGTATGGTTTCAACGATTTTCTAGAATGGCGCAGCAAGGTCGATTTTTATGCAGATGATCCTTTTATCCAGAAGGCGGTCAAATATTATGTAGGGGAAAACTGGCAGGCAATAGACCGGGAAGCCAGGGAAATCTCCAAGAAAGTTTCCTTTCGCTGGAGCAAAATGGCCGAAGCCATCGCTTGGCCGGAAAAACGTCCATATATGATGCATTATGATGGACATCGAAACCGAAT
>JAAZFJ010000118.1 GCA_012511795.1 Syntrophomonadaceae bacterium | reverse complement strand
GAACGCCATGAATCCAGAAGAATTGATAATCAGCTCAGAGGCCGTTCCGGAAGGCAGGGAGACCCGGGAGAATCCAGATTTTATGTTTCACTGGAAGATGATCTGATGAGATTGTTTGGTTCAAGCAATATCGAAGGCATAATGGAACGCCTGGGTATGGATGATGATATGCCCATTGAAAATAAAATGATTTCCCGTGCTATTGAAAACGCCCAGAAGAAAGTAGAAAGCCGCAACTTCAGCATCCGTAAAAATGTTCTGGAATATGATGATGTTATTAACCAGCAGCGTGAAGTCATCTATGGTGAACGTAATAAAGTCTTGAATGATGAAGATTTAAAGGAAACCATCTACAGCATGATCAATGATGTGATTGAAAACACAGTCAGCCACTTTGCCGGGGAAGCTAAATTCAGTGATGAATGGGATCTGCCTGGACTGCTGTCTTTTGTGGATCAGAATATACTGCCCCAGGCGGAACTTAAGCCAGATGATATCGTGGGGATGACCAAGCAAGATCTGACAGAGCTCTTAACGGAAAAGACGCATCAGCGTTATGAACAAAGAGAAGCAGAATTAGGCTCTGAAACCATGCGTGAATTGGAAAAAGCGATTATGCTGCGTATCATCGATAATAAATGGATGGACCATATCGATGCCATGGATCAGCTTCGCAGCGGAATTTCTCTGCGGGCTTATGCTCAAAGAGATCCGCTGATAGAATATAAATTTGAGGCTTATGATGCATTCCAGATGATGATCGAAAGCATTAAAGAAGATGTAGTTCGCTACATCATGCGGGTCCGTATCGTCCAGAAGCCGGAAGAGAGGAAGATTATAGAAAACAGCAGCCCGGATGCCGTCAAAAAACCGGTCAGGGTGGAGAACAAAGTGGGGCGTAACGACCCCTGTCCCTGCGGCAGCGGGAAAAAGTACAAGAAATGCTGCGGCCGGGAAGCTGTTTAATAAATATTGCGATTAGAATTAGGAGGAAAAAATAATGGCGGATGATGACAAAACCACTTGCTTAGAAATAATTAGCCGCTTAAAAGAGATGAGGGCTTCTCTTTGACATCGATAACAAGAAACAATTAGCTGTAGAATTAGAAAAGAAAACTACTGCGGAAAACTTTTGGAATGACAACCAGGAAGCGCAGAAGATCTTAAAAAATATTCGTGATTTGCAGGCCGGGATCGATCGTTACGAGAGCTTGCTCAATAGAGCACTTTACCTTAACGACATTATTGATATGGCATTGGCAGAAGACGAACAGGAATTGTTAAAAGAGACAGCCCTTGAGTTTAACGAACTAAAGAAAGATTTTAACCAGTTTGAACTGGAAATCTGTTTTAATGGAGCACATGATGAAAGAGATGCCATATTGTCCCTGCATGCGGGTGCCGGAGGAACGGAGGCCCAGGACTGGGTGGAGATTTTGCTGCGCATGTATACCCGTTGGGCAGAAGAATCCGGTTATGAAGTGGAAATCCTGGACTTGCTGGATGGAGATGAAGCCGGAATAAAAAGTGTTACTTTCTTAGTCAAGGGCTTGTATGCCTATGGCAAATTGAAATGTGAGCATGGTGTCCATCGGCTGATTCGGATTTCTCCCTTTGATTCTTCCGGAAGACGTCATACATCATTTGCTTCTCTGAGTGTTTTGCCGGAAATAAGTGAAGAAATCGAAATTAGCATCAATCCGGAAGATCTGCGCATCGATACTTACCGATCAAGCGGGGCCGGAGGACAGCACATCAACAAAACCGATTCAGCAGTACGTATTACTCATCTGCCTACCGGGATTGTGGTGCAATGCCAGAATGAAAGATCACAGCATTCCAACCGTTTAACAGCCATGAAACTGCTTAATGCAAAGCTCTATGAATTAAAAGAAAAACAAGTTGATGATAATTTGCAGAGTCTTAAGGGAGAATATAAAGAAATAGCATGGGGAAGTCAAATAAGGACTTATACATTAAATCCTTTTACCCTGGTGAAAGATCACCGGACCGGCATTGAAGCAGGTAATGCCCAGGCTGTTCTGGACGGAGACCTGGATGAATTCATTTATGCCTTTCTGCATAGTTAATATATTATTTAAGGGAGGATAACGGTGCGAGAAATTAATAATGATTCTATTGCTTTGGTAAATGAAAAAGCCCTGATCATCAGAGAAAGCATTATAAAAATGTTAGGTGAGTCCGGTTCCGGACATACCGGAGGTTCACTGTCTGCCGCTGACATCATGGCATGTCTCTATTTTTGGGAATTAAATATTGACCCTAAAGATCCAAAAGCAGCCGGCCGTGATCGCTTTGTACTCAGTAAAGGACATGCTGCACCAGTTCTTTATGCTACGTTGGCAGAAAAAGGATTTTTTCCTGACGAGTATTTGAGCCGTTTACGGAAATTAGGCAGTCCTTTGCAGGGACATCCTGATATGAACAAGCTGTCAGGGGTAGAAGCATCTACCGGTTCTCTGGGCCAGGGTATTTCCTGGTCGGTAGGGATGGCACTGGCGGAGAAAATGGACAAAACAGGTTACCGGGTTTATGCTTTGCTGGGAGACGGAGAACTGCAGGAAGGGATGGTTTGGGAAGCGGTGATGGCTGCCGGCCACTACCATCTGGATAATTTAGTGGCTATAGTTGATAACAACAGCCTGCAAATAGACGGGCGTGTTGAAAAGGTAATGGGTGTTCAGCCCATTGCAGATAAATTTAAAGCTTTTAACTGGGAAGTGTTATCCATTGACGGACATAATGTTGAACAAATCATGGCAGCCCTTGAAAAAGCACGTAGTATAAAAAACAGACCTACGGTTATTGTTGCCAAAACACTTAAAGGCAAAGGCTGCTCTTTTATGGAAGATAAGGCTGAATGGCACGGTGTAGCGCCAAAAAAAGATGAAGTGGAACGAGCTTTGGCAGAATTACATGCAACACACTAGCCAGTAAAAGAGAGTTATAAAAGCACAGTGAGGAGGAATACCAGGTGGAAAAACAGGCTACCCGTGATGCCTATGGTCAGGCATTAGTTGAGTTAGGCCATCTGCATGATGATATCGTTGTTTTAGATGCAGATCTCTCGTCATCAACCAAGACAGCAGGTTTTGGCAAGGCTTTCCCCGCCAGATTTATCAATGCCGGAATTGCTGAACAAAATATGATCGGAATGGCAGCAGGACTGGCTGCAGCAGGCAAAACAGTATTTGCCAGCTCTTTTGCCATATTCGCTGTCGGAAGGGCTTTTGAACAAGTACGTAATTCTCTGGCTTATGCCAATCTGAATGTAAAAGTATGTGCTACACATGCCGGACTTACCGTAGGAGAAGACGGAGGTTCCCACCAGGCTGTAGAGGATATTGCAGTAATGCGTTCAGTACCTAATATGTGTGTAGTGGTTCCTGCTGACGGGCCCAGTACCAAAGCAGCACTTTACCGGCTTTACCAACGAAAAGGTCCGGCATACTTAAGGCTGGGGAGGCCGGCAGTGCCTAAGATCTATGATGGTGAAAAAATCGATTTTGTTATAGGCAAGGGAATTGAGCTGCGAAAAGGAAAAGATGTTACCATAATCGCCTGCGGCATAATGGTGCATAAATCCCTGGAGGCTGCAAAATTGCTTGCTGAAGAAGGCATAGAGGCAGCAGTTATCGATATGCATACCATAAAACCCATCGATAAAGAGCTGATTATTAAACAGGCCAGGAGTACCGGAGCAATACTGACCGTGGAAGAACATAACATTATCGGCGGACTGGGCAGTGCAGTGGCGGAAGTGGTTGCAGAAAATCACCCTGTTTTTGTGGAGCGACTGGGCATTGAGGATATTTTTGGACAATCCGCAGGTCCTGAGGAACTTTTAGAGCATTATGGGTTAACCATCCAGAATATAATAGATAAAATACATTTATTGCTAAATAAGAAAAAAGAATTAAAATAAAAAAGGTAAAATAGTTATTTTTGTAGAATCACCCTTATAGGGTGGTTTTTTTTATGCAGTTATATTGACGTTATTATTAAAATTCCATCATAAAGTGATTATTGGATTCGGAGGGAGATAGATGCTGGTTCAGTTTTACAATGTCTCCAAGATATATCCTAATGGTGTAAAAGCACTTGATGATGTTTCGTTAAAGATAGATCGTGGAGAGTTCCTTTTTTTAATGGGCCCCAGCGGGGCAGGTAAATCCAGCTTTGTAAAAATGCTGTTTCGTGAAGAGATGCCTACCAGAGGGCAAATATTCATTGCATCCCGCAGTATTGTCAGGATGAAGCGCAGTGAAGTCCCTAAACTCAGGCGCAATATCGGTATCGTTTTTCAGGATTTTAAACTGCTGGAAAATAAAACAGTTGCGGAAAATATTGCTTTTGCTATGGAAGTAGTGGGATCTCCCCACCGTCAGATCAAAAAAAGGGTGACACAAGTCATTAAACAGGTAGGTCTGGAAGGCTGCGAGAATACCTTTCCCGGCCAACTGTCAGGAGGAGAACAGCAGCGGGTGGGAATTGCCAGAGCTTTGGCCAATGAACCGCTGTTACTGATTGCTGATGAGCCAACCGGTAATTTGGACATTGATACATCCCTGGAGATAATGGATTTGCTCTATGATATCAATCGCAAAGGTACAACTGTCATCATGGCAACCCATGCCCGGGAACTGGTAAAGGCTGCTCACAAAAGGGTGGTCATGCTTGAAAAGGGGCAGATCATTTCTGATACACAAAATCGCTATGAGGAGCAGCCAATATGAGTTTGTTAACGATTAAGTATTTTCTCAGTGAAGCTTTTAAATCCCTTTACAGAAACAGGCTTTTGACCTTTGCGACCATTGCCAATGTAGCGATCTGTATTCTGATCCTTGGAGCAGCCGTTTTGCTGACTCTCAATGCCAGCAACATCATTGATAATCTGGAGTCGGATGTAGAAATAGTTGCCTTTATTGACAAGGATTTGGCCGATTCAGATGAAGATCATTTGAAAAATAAAATTGAAAAGATAGAGGGCATCAAATCCATTGATTTTGTTTCCAAAGAAGAAGGGTTGAAAAGACTGCAGGAAAAGTTCGGCGGCCTTGAATATGATTTAGGTTCAACCCTGGAAGAGAATCCGCTGCGCAACTCATTTGAAATACAGGTAGTGGATCCCCATCAGGTTCCTGAGATCGCTAAAAAAGTAGAAAAGCTAAGCGGAGTCTACAAAGTAAATTATGGCCAGGGGGTAGTGGAGAAGCTTTTTCAGGTTACGAAATGGGTCAGAATCGTTGGATTAGTGACCATTGTACTATTAGCTTTCGGAGCGGTGTTCCTGATTTCTACCACTATTAGACTGGCGATATTCAGTCGCCGCAAAGAAATATACCTGATGAAGTTAATTGGTGCCACGGATTGGTTTGTACGTATGCCTTTTTTCCTGGAAGGTGTATTTCTTGGTTTAATTGGGGCAGTAATCGCGATTTTATGCCTGGCCGTGGGTTATGGCTCAATTATCGGACATGTAGATACCGTAATGTTTTTTTCGATTATTACTGATATGGGGCTATTGATCAATATTTATCTTATTTTACTGGGCGCAGGAATTATTTTAGGGATTTTAGCCACTTATTTTTCCCTGAACAAGTTCCTGGATGTATAAACATTTTATTACCAGCCATTTTTTTAAGAAGCAAGGAGGATGAGTAAGGGTGAGCAGATCTAAGAAATGGATTGTCTTATTAGTCTTGGCAGCCTTTTTTATGGGCGGTGTTTTACCGGTTTATGCGGACGAAATAGATGAAGTAAAAGATCAGCTCCAGGAAGTAGGACAGCAAATAAATGCTCAGCGAGGAAAATTAAGCTCAGTAAAAAAACAGGAAACAACAATTATGGGACAGTTACAGTCCATTGAAAAGAATATTATTAGTAAAGAAAATGAGATCAAAACTCTGGAACAACAAATCGCTGATCTGCAAAGCAGTATCGCAAAAACCGAAGAAGAAATCAAAGAAGCTGAAAAAAACCTGGCAGAGCAAAATATGTTATTAAGCGACCGCCTGGTTTACATATATGAAAAAGGCGACCTGACCTATTTGGAGGTTTTACTGTCTGCTACTGATATCAAAGATTTTCTTACCCGTTATGATCTCTTGAGTATGATCGTAGAACAGGACATGGAGCTGATCGATTCTGTTAATCATCAAAAACAGCAGCTCAATTCCAGGAAAAATGATTTACAGGTAAAGCAAAATGAACTGCTTTTTGTGCAGCAAAATGAAAAAAGCAAACGTGAAGAACTGGATGCCCAAAAGCAAGAGAAGAAAACAGTTTTAAGCAGTGTGCAGCAAGAAAAAGCCCAATATGAAAAAGCGCTGAAAGAATTGGAGCAAACTTCCAAGGAACTGGAAACCTTGATTCGCAGGATACAGGCAGGCACCAGCGGTGAACAGCAGGGAACCGGCGTTTTCACCTGGCCTACACCTAGCTGCAGTACGATAACTTCGCCTTATGGCATGAGGTATCATCCCATATTAAAATACAATAAAATGCATACCGGAGTTGATATCGGCGCACTAAGCGGTGCAAATATCGTAGCCGCTGACAGCGGCACCGTTATTCAGACCGGGTGGTTAGGAGGATATGGGCAAGTGGTTGTAATAGACCATGGCGGAGGAGTTTCCACTCTTTATGCCCATATGTCCACTATAATAGCTGCCAACGGAGCAAAAGTAACCAAAGGTGAAACAATTGGGAAAGTGGGCTCTACAGGCTGGAGTACAGGCCCGCATCTTCATTTTGAAGTAAGGATCAATGGCGTACATACCAACCCCATGAGCTACATTTAATTAAGAAAGTTTATAAGGGCGGAGCATAGCTCTGCCTTTTTTTGTAACAAATTAATTATATTTGTTGGTGTTTTAACTGGGAAAAAACTATAATTGTTAATTATGGTAGAGTAACATATTAACTGTAGTTGTAAAATAAAATATTATATGGTGGTGAATTTTTAATAATGCAGAGATTAATAAAAGGATTGAGTTTGTTCTTTGCTGTTGTAGGATTGATTGCAACATCAGCAGTGCTGTTTATTTTAATAACTAATTTTTCAGCTGTTACAACATTTTTTAGTGTACTGGGACTGGTTAATACTCAATCTTTATATGAATCAGATACAAACAAACTGATCAATGGAGCAACTTCAGGAATGGTGGAGTCTCTTGATGATCCCTATTCCAGATATCTGGACCAGCAGACATGGCAGGATCTGCAGATCAAATTGGAGGCTAAATTTGGCGGAATAGGAGTTTATGTTTTGCAGGATGATGAAGGCCGGCATATCATTGTCTCACCTATTGCAGGAACACCGGCTTATGAAGCAGGGGTAAAAAACGGGGATATAATTATACGCATCAATGGGGAAAGCATCATGAACCTGAGTCAGGATGAAGTGGTTCACCAGATGCGGGGTGAGCCTGGTACTCAACTGTTACTTTCTGTATACCGGGAAAGTGACGGGCAGGAACACGAATTTAAGATCATCCGTGAAATCATTAATGTTCCTTCCGTTGAAGCCAAAAACCTGGATGATGTGCCTGGTATAGGCTATATCAAACTCAATCAGTTTCATGTATTATCTGCTCAGGAAATGGCTGACAGTGTGAATAAATTGCTGGGAGAGAATAAAATCAAAGGTTTGATCCTTGATTTGCGTAATAATGGCGGAGGCGAATTTGAATCATCCATTGCTATTGCCAGCTTATTTCTTAATAATGGTAACAAAGTAGTAAGTGTTGCAGATAATTACGGCAATGAAACGGTCCATGAAGCTTCCGGACAGGCAGTAGATATTCCCCTGGTGGTATTGGTAAACGGCAATAGTGCCAGTGCTTCTGAAATATTGGCAGGGTCTTTGCAAGATAACAAACGTGCGGTTTTAGTTGGGGAAAAGACATTTGGCAAAGGATTAGTGCAGACGATTTTCCAGCTTCCTGATGGAGGGGCATTGCAGCTCACTACCCAAAAATATTTTACACCTAATGGTACGGACATAAATAAAATTGGCATTACTCCTGATTACATTGTTGAGATGAGCATGGAAGATAAAGAGGACCTTCAGCTCATAAAAGCAATTGAGCTAATTAAAAAGCAAATTTTCTAGAGATGAATTCAAAAAAGAGATTTTTAAAAGGGTGATCAATATGATCCCCCTTTTTTTATTAAGAACATTTTTATAAACACTTTATCAATATTTTGCATATATTAGTACAGACAGTAAACGGGGAAGGGGGTTTATACCTTTGGCAAACAGAGAGAGGATTCGTTATGTTTTTACCAGCAGCAATACCATACAAGGTTTTTATACATTCATTCCTCAGCTTATCGCCGGAATCAAGCGGATTTTTATTTTAAAGGGGGCAATTGGTTCAGGGAAAGCAGCTTTTTTACGCCAATTTGGGCAGGATATGCTGAAGCGAGGTTTTAGAGCAGAATTTTGGATATCATCCTTTGACCCTTTGAACCCGGAAGGAGTATTCATTCCTGAAATGGATACAGCTGTTATAATTGGAGATCTGCCAGGAGTAACCTTTGATGATGAAATGCTTGCAGCGGAAATCATAGAGGTAGATAAATATGAAAACCAAGAAGCGATAACAGCCAAATCGGCTGATATTGTGCAATTAACCGAACGAATGCAAAATTCCCGTGAAACAGCCTATCATATTTTAAAAACAGCGGGCTTGGCTGCGGGGGAGATTAAAAAAGTCAATGCCGCCTATATTAATCAGGTGAAATTAGCAGAGCTTACTGTCCATTTGACAGAGCAGATATTAGAACAGGGATCGGAAGAAAAGCATTATTTTGCCAGTGCGGTGACTCCCGAGGGAATGATAAACTATATAGATACTATCAGCAGTTTCTGCCGCCAAAGGTATCTCTTTACCGGCCCCTTTGGTACAGGTAAATCGTCAATTATTAAAAAGATCGCCGGGCAGGCCAAGAGCAAAGGCTTATCCCTGGAATACTATCACAACGGGTTTGATGTTAACAGCCTTACTGCTGTCGTTATTACTGATCTCCAAGTGGCATTGGTGGATGCAGGTTACCTGGCGGTGAATATAAAGCCTGGTGATGAAATCATTGATATGGAGTCATTACTGGATCATTATGACCACAATCAGGCTGATCAGCAGATCTCAGCAGCAAAAAGGCAATACGAGACCCTGGTGCAGGAAGCGCAGAAGCATTTGGAAAATGCCTGGATGGCTGCAGAAGAATTAAAGCGTATTCATCTTGGTGCTATTGATTTTGATGAATTGGACAAACGCCGGGGACAGATCATTGAAAATATTATCTCCTCATCAAACAAATAATGGCAGTACTTTAAAGCTTGTTGTTTGAAGATAGTGCAGTTTGGATATGGTAAAATAAAAGAATATTATAGTATATAGTATAAAGATAGAAATCTTAACGGCTGAAAAGCGCAGAGAAGATAAGATTTCTAATTTTTTGGTGCATAGAAATATAAGGTTGTGATAATTTGGGCAAATTCGTATTACATTCTGAGTATAAACCCACCGGGGATCAGCCGGAAGCCATCGAAAAGCTGGTAAATGGTTTACTTAAAGGCTATCAGGAACAAACCCTGCTGGGAGTTACCGGTTCAGGAAAAACATTTACCATGGCTAAAATCATTGAGAGTCTGCAAAGGCCTGCCCTGGTTATGGCTCCTAATAAAACATTGGCAGGACAGCTTTACGCTGAATTCAAACAGTTTTTCCCGGAAAACGCCGTGGAGTACTTTATCAGCTATTATGACTACTATCAGCCTGAGGCCTATGTACCATCCACCGATACTTATATTGAAAAAGATTCATCTATTAACGATGAAATCGATAACCTGCGCCATTCAGCCACTGCGTCCCTTTTGGAAAGAAAAGATGTACTTATTGTAGCCAGTGTATCGTGTATATACGGATTGGGTGCTCCCCAGGATTATTACGAAATGGCAGTATCCCTGCGGCCCCAGATGGAAATAGGACGGGATGACCTGCTGCGCCGTCTGGTGGAGAACCATTATGAGCGTAATGAAATGTCCTTTGAACGGGGGCATTTCCGGGTCAGGGGAGATGTAGTTGAGGTTTTTCCGGCCTCAGCATGGGAACGGGCAGTAAGAATAGAATTTTTTGGTGACGAAATTGAAAAAATCAGCGAGTTCAATCCTTTGACCGGAGAAATATTCGGGAAGCGCAGCCATATAATGATATTCCCCGCCTCTCATTTTGTAACCACCCGAGAAAACATGCTGTCGGCAGCAGATGAAATAGAAGCAGAACTGGCAATACAGGTGGAGAAATTCAAGCAGGAAGGCAAGCTTATAGAAGCCCAGCGTATAGAGCAAAGAACCAGGTATGACCTGGAAATGATAAAAGAAATCGGCTACTGCAAAGGAATCGAAAACTATTCCCGCTATATTACAGGACGAGCTCCGGGAGAGCCGCCCTATACATTGATCGATTTTTTCCCGGATGATTTTATTCTGTTCATGGATGAATCACATATCGGCCTGCCCCAGGTAAGAGGCATGTTTGCCGGGGACCAGTCCCGCAAACAGAATCTGGTAGATTTTGGCTTTAGGCTTCCTTCAGCACTTGATAACCGGCCCCTGCGCTTCAGTGAATTCGAAGCAAAGCGGAAACAAGCGATCTATGTTAGTGCCACACCCGGTGATTTTGAACTTGAGCGGAGCAGCCAGATAGCGGAACAGATCATAAGACCTACCGGTCTCATTGATCCTCTGATTGAAGTTAAACCCACTGAACATCAAATTGATGACTTAATGGCAGAGATACAGAAAAAAGTAGAGGCGGGTTTTCGGGTGCTGGTTACCACCATGACCAAGCGAATGGCTGAAGATTTAACGGATTATCTTGATAACAATGGAGTGAACTGCCGCTATCTGCATTCTGATATTGATGCATTGGAACGTTTGGAGATTCTGCGAGAACTTCGCCTGGGCAGTTTTGATGTGTTAATTGGTATCAATCTTTTAAGAGAAGGTTTGGACTTACCGGAAGTGGCTCTGGTGGCTATACTGGACGCGGACAAAGAAGGATTCTTACGTTCCGCACGGTCACTTATTCAAACCATAGGCCGGGCAGCACGTAATGTGGAAGGCAAAGTGATCATGTATGCTGATCGTATAACGGATTCGATGCAGATGGCAATTGATGAAACCAATCGTCGCCGGGAAAAACAGATTGCCCATAACCAGTTATACAATATTACTCCGGAATCTATTCATAAAGCAGTGTATTCTGCAGTTGAACCTGTTTTGGCAGAAGAAACCGCAAGGTATGACACTAGTAATTATCAGAGCCTGCCGGCTGAAGAGAGAAAGAAGATCATACAGGAGTTGGAAATACAAATGCGCAAAGCAGCAGAAAGCCTGGAATTCGAACGGGCTGCTCAGCTTCGGGACATGATGAAGGAACTTAATCAGCCGCCAAAAAAGAAATCAAGGCATAACCGCCGAAGATAAGCAAGAGGAGAAGCAGCAAATGAAAAACAACATTATAGTGAAAGGTGCCCGGGAACACAATTTAAAAAATATAGATATAACCATACCTCGTGATGAATTAATCGTTTTTACCGGTGTATCCGGCTCAGGAAAATCGAGTCTGGCATTTGATACGATATACAATGAAGGACAGCGGCGGTATGTAGAGTCACTTTCCACCTATGCCCGTCAATTTTTAGGCCAGATGGACAAACCGGATGTAGACTTTATCGGGGGTTTATCCCCTTCTATATCCATCGATCAAAAAGCCACATCTAATAATCCACGGTCTACGGTAGGAACAGTCACTGAAATCTATGACTACCTGCGCTTATTATTCGCCCGGGTAGGACGCCCTCATTGTCCCCGCTGCAAGGTGCCCATCAAGCAGCAGACAGTTGATCAGGTGGTGGACAGTCTTTTGGCACTGCCCCAGGGCAGCAAAATTAAATTACTGGCTCCGATTGTAAAAGGACAGAAGGGAGAACACAAAAAGGTCATCGATAGTCTCTTCCGGGATGGTTTTGTCCGGTTGGTAGTTGATGGCTATGAATATACATCAGATGAGGAAATAGAACTGGCTAAAAACAAAAAACATGATATCAGCGCAATCGTCGATCGCCTGGTGATTAAAGAAGGGATTCGCAGCCGCCTGGCAGAATCTCTGGAACTGGCTTTTGAGCTCAGTGAAGGGACCGTTAAGGTTCAACTGGTTAATGAGGACGGGGAAGAGGAAATGCTTTTTAGCCGTGATTTCGCCTGCCCCAAATGTGGATTCAGCCTGCCGGAGCTTAGTCCGCGCATGTTTTCCTTTAACAGTCCTTTTGGCGCCTGCCCGGAGTGTGACGGACTGGGTGAAAAAAGGGAAATCGATCCATCCCTGGTTGTGGATATGAGCTTGAGCCTTAATGAAGGGGCAATCATCCCCTGGTCCAATAATTTCTATACCTATTATAATAGTATTCTGGCAGCCATGGCGGAGAAGCACGGTATACCCATGGACAAACCATTAAAGGACTTAACTGAGAAGCAAATACACCTGATCCTTTACGGGAATGGAGAAGAACGCTTCCGCTTAACCTACACCAATTCATATGGTGAAACCAATAGCTTTCGTTCCAGTTATGAAGGCATCATCAATAACCTGGCCCGGCGTTTCCAGGAGACCAAATCCGATTCCGCCCGGGAAGAAATAGAAAAATATATGACATCAAGCCTTTGTCCCATCTGTAAGGGGCAAAGACTCAGGGAAGAGATATTATGGGTCTTGATCGGAGGCCAATCTATTCATGGAGTAACTTCTCTAGCGGTTAGAGAACTGCGCGAATTTATCGATCATTTGGAACTGGACCAACGGGAAATAATCATTGCCCGGCAAATTTTAAAAGAGATCAAGGAAAGGCTTACCTTTTTGATCGATGTTGGTTTGGAATACCTGACCCTGAGCCGTCAGGCAGGCAGTCTGTCCGGAGGAGAAGCACAGCGGATCCGTCTGGCAACCCAGGTTGGCTCAAGCCTGGTAGGAGTACTGTATGTTTTGGATGAGCCCAGCATCGGGCTGCACCCCCGGGACAATGACCGTCTTTTAAATACTCTAAAAAGGCTGCGTGATATAGGCAACACAGTCATCGTGGTGGAACATGATGAAGAAACCATAAAAGCGGCTGACCATATTGTAGATATTGGGCCCCGTGCCGGCCGGCATGGCGGAGAAATCGTAGCCCAGGGCACATTGGAGAATATCATGAATTGCCCTGATTCCCTGACCGGTTTATACCTTACCGGGAAAAGAAGCATTCCGCTGCCTGAAGTACGCCGGAAGGGAAACGGAAAAAACCTGATCATAAGGGGAGCTGCCCAGCACAATTTAAAAAGCATCGATGTGAAGATCCCTCTAGGTGAAATGATGGTCATAACCGGCGTATCAGGTTCAGGCAAGAGTACTCTGGTAGAAGATATTATTTATCCGGGTTTGATGAAAAAGCTCCACGGAGGACGCCATCGCCCGGGGAAACACAAGAGTATCGAAGGAACAGAATATATTGATAAAGTGATAAATATTGACCAATCGCCGATCGGCAGAACACCCAGATCCAATCCGGCAACGTATACCGGCGCATTTGACGGCATCCGTGATTTATTTGCTGAAACCCAGGAATCTCGTATCAGAGGATACAAGCCTGGCCGGTTCAGTTTCAATGTACGGGGAGGAAGATGTGAAGCCTGTTCCGGTGATGGGATTATTAGAATAGAAATGCATTTTCTGCCTGATGTATATATCCCCTGTGAGGTGTGCAAAGGGAAACGTTATAATCGGGAGACTCTGGAAGTAAAATATAAGGGAAAGACCATTTCAGATGTTTTGAGCATGACAGTGGACGAGGCAGTAGACTTCTTTGAAATAATTCCGCGAGTATACCGAAAAATGAAGGTGCTGCAGGATGTCGGTCTGGGCTATATCCAATTGGGACAGCCGGCACCGACTTTGTCCGGAGGGGAAGCCCAGAGGGTCAAGCTGGCA
Organism: Syntrophomonadaceae bacterium; assembly: GCA_012511795.1. GTDB lineage: Bacteria > Bacillota > Syntrophomonadia > Syntrophomonadales > Syntrophomonadaceae > UBA1368. The sequence goes on along the minus strand of JAAZFJ010000118.1, from coordinate 3,601 downwards.
ACAGAACTGTCCAAACGCTCCACCGGCAGGACATTATATATTCTGGATGAACCTACTACCGGATTGCATAAGGAAGATGTGAAACATCTGCTGCAGGTTTTGAACCGTTTAGTGGATAGCGGCAACACAGTTATAATAATAGAACACAATCTGGATGTAATAAAATCAGCAGACTATATTGTTGACCTAGGCCCGGAAGGTGGAGAAAAAGGCGGAGAAATAGTAGCAGAAGGTACCCCTGAGCAAATCGCCCGTTGTCCTGAGTCTTATACCGGCCGTTACCTGAAAGAAGTATTAAGCTAGTTTGTTCATAAAGTCAGGGTGAAAGGCATTTTACCCTGACCTCTATTCGATGTGGAGGTAAGTTGTGATGAAAGAGCGGCTTAAAAAAGTACCTCTAAAACCGGGGGTTTATTTATATAAAGATGAAGAGGGGAAAATTATCTATGTGGGGAAAGCTAAAGCACTAAGGAACCGGATGCGCTCCTATTTCCAGTCCCCTGACAAATTACATCCCAAGGTAAGGGCAATGATGGCCAGAGTAGCCGACTTTGATTTCATCGTTACCGCCAGCGAAGTTGAAGCACTGATTTTGGAAAACAATCTGATCAAATCCTATCAGCCCCGCTATAATATAGACCTGCGTGATGACAAGACCTATCCTTATGTAAAAATCACTGTGGGACAAAAGTTTCCCCGGTTATATATAACACGGGAAGTAAAAGACGGTGTTTCCCGTTACTATGGGCCATATACTGATGTAACTTCATTAAGAGATACGGTAAAGGTTTTGGGGGATATTTTTCCCCTGCGAACCTGTAAGAATTTACAGCGCAGAGACCGGCCCTGCCTGAATTATGATATGGGAAAATGCCTGGCTCCCTGTATGAATAAAGTAACAGAGGAAGAATATGCACTGCTGGTGGACGACCTGATTGCCTTTATGGAGGGACGCCATCATCCGATCATCAGGCAGTGTGAGGATAAAATGAAAGATGCTGCCGCCAGGATGGAATATGAAAAAGCAGCCCGCTGGCGGGACCAAATCAATAATATCAAGAAAATAGCAGCAGAACAAAAGATTGAATTTGAAAATCCTTACAACCTTGACCTTATCGCCCTTATTGCGGGAGAGCGGGAGAACTTGCTGATGGTCTTTAAAATTCGTGACGGCCAGATAAGGGGAAAAGAATTCTTTTGGCTTAAACAATCTATCGATGAAGATAGCAGTGAAGTCATAGATTTTTTTATTCGCCAATACTATGATAGTAATCAGGATATTCCGGCAGAGATCCTGGTGAGCCAGTTACCTGCGGATACAGCTTTGCTTGAAGCATGGCTCAGCGAAAAATGCGGCATTCGGATAAGGATCAAAAAGCCTTTAAAAGGAGATAAAAGACATATGCTGAAGATGGTGGAAGAAAATGCCGCTATTGTCTGGGAACAAAAATACCAGCAGAGTTTAAAGAATCATGACATTTTACTTAAACTAAGCGAAACCTTGGATCTGGAAGTCATACCACAGCGTATTGAATGCTATGATATTTCTCACCTGTCAGGAGGGGAAACAGTAGCCTCCATGGTGGTATTTACAGACGCTATGGCAGACAAAAAGGCATACCGCCGTTTTAAGATAAAAACGGAACAGAATAATGATTATGCCTCTCTGGCTGAAACCATTGAGCGTCGTTTAAAACAAGCCCAAAGCGGTAATATAGCTTTTTTGCCTCTGCCGGACTTGATCATCATCGATGGCGGGTTAGGCCAGGTCAACAGTGTCCAGGCAGTTATGAATGAGATGCAGGCAGAAATCCCCGTATTTGGACTGGCCGAGAAAAATGAAGAGATCTGGCGGCCGGGAAATGGGCATCCCATAAGATTGTCCCGCCGTGATGAAGGTTTAAAGTTATTGCAGCGCCTGCGGGATGAAGCTCACCGTTTTGCCCTGGAATACAACCGCTTAAGGCGGGCCAAAAAACTCACTGTATCCGAACTGGATCATATTCAAGGCATAGGACCGACCCGTAAAAAAGCTCTCCTGACCAGGTTCGGTTCAGTCAGCCAAATCCGCCGGGCTTCTCTTGAAACGTTAGCCAGTGTACCGGGTATGAATAAGGCAGCGGCGCAAAAGGTATATGATTATTTTCAGAAAAAGCAAAAAATTGACGATAAATAAGTGGATATAGTTCTTGATATGGTAAAATAATCATAAATATTATAAAAGATCAAAGGGGGGAAACCTTTTGCAAGGTTGGCTGTTAAGGTGGCTTTTAAACATTATCGCAATACTGATTACATCTTATCTCATACCTGGATTCGAACTAAGCTTTATAGGTGCAGTCTTAGGTTCGATCATTTTAGGAATAGTGAATGCTGTTATTCGTCCCATTTTGATCATCCTTACCCTGCCGCTGAATATCATGACCCTGGGTTTGTTTACCCTGGTTATCAATGGGTTCATGCTTTGGCTTACAGCGTATACGGTTCCAGGTTTCCACATCAGTGGTTTTGGCTCTGCAATTTTATGCGCCCTGGTTTTAAGTATTGTAAGTTTTATATTAAGTTTTTTAATCAAGGACAAAAATCACTAAATGACCATTGTTTTGGATATAATATTATTGGAATTTTTAGCCGGGCTTTAGCTCGGCTTCCTATTATCCTGTGAAGGAGATATGTATGGATATAAAACTGGTGGCGATAGACCTGGATGATACACTGCTGGACTCCGGATTGCAGGTATCACCCAAATGTATTGATGCCATTCGCCGAGTACAGGAAAAAGGAATTATCGTGACCCTGGCCACCGGGCGCATGTTTACATCTGCGCTCCCCTATGCCAGACAGCTGGAAAGCAAAAAGGACATTCCCATAATCACCTATCAGGGTGCCCTGGTTAAATGCAGCGATTCCGGCAAAGTTCTGTACTATCGCTCTCTGCCTGCAGATATGGCAGTTGAAATCTTACGCTATTTTAAAAAAAGCAAGGTGCACTTTCAGACTTATTTTAATGATCAGCTTTGCATGGAAAGACTGACAGAGGAAGGAATCGAATACTCCCGCCTGGCTGGCGTTGAACCCGTAATTATGGAAAACCTCATCGATGAAGCTGCCCATCTGGAAACCTGCAAAATTTTAGCTGTAATCGAAAATGAAAAATTTCTCCTGGAAATGGAACTGGAACTGAAGGATATTTATACCCGCCAATTATATATTACCCGTTCCAAACCTTACTATTTGGAAGTCATGCATCCCCAGGCCAATAAAGGGGATGCGCTGAAAGTGATCGCCGATCATTATCATATCGAACGCAAAGAGATAATGGCCATCGGTGACAGCTATAATGATATGGCCATGATCGAATGGGCAGGAATAGGGGTGGCAATGGGTAATGCACATAAATCTGTCAAGGAAACGGCTGATTACATAACCTCCAGCAATGAAGAAGAAGGTGTTGCAGAAGCATTGCATCGCTTCATCCTGGAAACGGCCAAATAAATTAAAGGGGTAAAAAATTGCGTGATTTGATTGTTGGAGTGGACTTGGGCGCAACGAAAATATTGGCTGGTATAGGAACAGAAAACGGAGAGATCGTGCGGAAGAT
>JAAZFJ010000117.1 GCA_012511795.1 Syntrophomonadaceae bacterium | reverse complement strand
TAAAACTGGTAGATTCTAATCGCCAGGAAGTCCCCCGTGGCGAAGTAGGGGAAATAGCCTACCGTGGTACATCTGTAATAAAGGAATATTTCAAACTGCCTGATGCAACGAAAGCTGCCTTCGATGAGGAAGGCTGGTTCTATTCGGGAGACATGGGTATGTTTGATGAAGATGGTAACCTTCGCATGGTAGGCCGTTCCAAGGAAATGTATATAACCAACGGGGAAAATATTTATCCGGCTGAAATTGAAGATGCGATTATGCGTTTTCCGGGGGTAATGTTATGTGCCTGTGTAGCAGTTCCCCATAAAATTTCCGGAGAAGTTGGCCGAGCTTATATAGTTCCAATACCTGGCAATGAAATTAATGTAGAAGAACTAAAAGAATTTTTAAAAGAATATCTGGCCAGTTACAAAATACCCAGGGAATTTATATTCAGAGAGATGCTGCCTATGACAATGCTGGGTAAAATTGAAAAGAAACTCCTGCGGCAGGAAGTGGAAGAAGAAATTAAGGCCGGAAAAATATCTGATTAATTATTGGGGGGATAGGTGTGCGTTTAAAAGATAAAGTAGCTGTAATCACAGGTGCAGGCAAAGGAATCGGCGCAGCTATTGCCAAACGCTTTGCCGCTGAAGGTGCCAAGCTGGTAATATGCGATTTGAATGAAGAAAATGTGCAGGATGTAGTAAAGGAAATAGAAGGCAGGGGCGGAGCAGTCTTAGGCTTTAAAGTAGATGTTACCGACAGATCTGCCATTGAAAGCATGGTAAAGCAGGCGGTATCTGACTTTGGCACTATTGATATCCTGGTCAATAACGCCGGAATCGTCAAAGATGTTATGCTTCACAAAATGAAAGAAGAAGACTGGGACATAGTGATGAATGTGAATCTAAAAGGTGCTTTTAATATGGTCCAGGCAGTAATAGGAATTATGAGAGAAAAAAGCTACGGTAAAATCATAAACGTTTCCTCTGCGGGACGCTTTGGCAATGTGGGCCAAACTAACTACTCGGCTTCCAAGGAGGCTATAGTCGGTTTTACCCGTTCCCTGGCCAAGGAAGCGGGCGGCAAAGGGATCAATGTGAATGCCATCGCTCCTGGTACGATCGTTACTGATATGTATGCCGGAATTCCTGAGCATATAAGAGATATGATGAAATATATAACACCACTGGCACGGGCCGGTCAACCGGAGGAAGTGGCCAACCTCTGCCTTTTCCTGGCCAGTGATGAAGCTTCTTATATAACCGGACAATGTATCCATTGTGATGGCGGTATATTTATGCCCTAAGGATTATGTGCAAAGGGAGGGTCAAGCCCTCCCTTTTTAGCTGTTATTCTATTTTACTTTTGTACCTTCTTTCAGTGCTGAACCAGCATCTCTTATGATGATCTCTCCGGCTTCGATTCCCTTTGTAATTTCAATGTTATCGCTGTCATATATGCCGGTTTCGATAGTTCTGAATTCAATTTTATTCCTTTTTACCACCATTACTTCCGGCTTGTTTTCTGCATTGATACGAATCGCTTCCCGGGGTAAAACCAACACATTCTCTTTGCTTACTGTGTTGATGGCTGCCCTCACTTCGTATCCAGGCTTTAAGTTCTGTACTTCATCAAGACTTATGATCACCGGTACCCGTCGCTGGATCACTCCCAGAGCCGACATTTTTTCCTCCGCCTGGGGATAGACTTGGATCACTTTACCTGATAAGACCTTTTCACCCAGGACAGGAGCGGTAATGGCAACAGTCTGACCTTCTTCGACTTCTGCAATATCATCGCTTAATACGTCGACTTTTACTTCCAGTTCCCCGCTTACTGCCACACTGGCGATCAGGGTTCCAGGCATGACCACCTGTCCCAGGTCACAGTTAAGATACATTAGTTTCCCCTCCATCGGGCTTCTGATAATCAGCTCATTACTGCTGGTTTCTGCCGTACTTAGTGCTTCTGCCAGACTTTTTTCCTGTTCCCGGGCTGCATTAATGCTGTTATTAAGTTCCTGCATTGAATTTTGCAGTTTTTCCACTATGAGCCGGGCATTATCATAATCAGTCTGACTGGCAGCACCAAAATCATATAATTTTTCAACTTTCTCAAATTGTTTTTGGGCAGCGTCCAGTTCAATTCTGACCCCGGAAATAGCTCCCTGCTCACTGGTAATAGCCGATCTAACCTGGGCTAACTGGGCTTTAATACTGCTTACTTGCATGGAGATCTCGGGGTTGTTTAAAACAATTACTATTTCGCCTTTTTTTACTGTCTGGCCTGTCTCAGTGGGAAGAGAAACCACCGTGCCTCCAAAAGCAGTATATAGATCATACGCAGCTTTGGAATTTACTGTTCCGTTTTCTACAACTGTACGCTGGATATTCCCCTTTTCAGCGATGATCGTTTCCGCCTCCGTTCCTCCATTTAATGAAAATGCTGCAATTGCCAGAACAAATACTGCGGCTCCAATGGCCCAGTATAGCTTTTTGCTTTTTTTCATTGATAAATCCTCCCCTAATCTCGGTTTTTAAGTACTTCCACCATATTCAGTTTATCTATTCCTCTAACTGCCAGGCGATGAGCGATAAAAACAAAAACAACGGCACCCAGTGCAGACCAAAAATATGACATAGGGTAAACGGCAGAAGGCATATCATATAGATCATTGCTCATAGAAGTCAGGTATGCTTTGGTCAAAAAACCTCCTGCCGGAAGCCCTATAATAATACCTGCTATACATTGCAAGACATTTTCTTTAAATAAAATTTCCCCTATCTCTTTAGAAGAAAATCCCAGTACTTTTAACGAAGTTAATTCCTGTTCCCTCTCATTAAAGCTTATGGTTGAAGAATTATAAACAATGGCAAAGCCCAGAACCAACGCAAACATTATCATCAAGCCCACTACAAAAATGGTTGACCCCATCATAGACAAGAGGTTTTGCCGCTCTTTTTCCCGGTTTAGCATGGAAGCAACTTTCATCATCTTATTGATTTCATATTCCACCGCTATTTCCTGCCCGGGCTCAATTTTTATCATCGCTCCTGTGACCAGGTTCGACTCTTTGATAATACGGTTGGCCTCTTCGATATTCATATAAGAACCCCCGCCAAACATCTGGGTATTCAAGCCGATTATTTTTACTGGTTCAAAATGGCTGGACCCCATGGGTAAAAGAGTTTCAACTGTTACTTCCTCACCCGGTTTAACTCCTAGTTTGGCAGCTGTATTTTTATTTATAAGAATTCCTGCTTCTGGCACTTTGATGGGGTTATTATACTGATCAAATAGACTTTTCATCTTTAAATCAGTCGGATAAGCTGATAAAAGTTCATTTTCACTTCGTCCCCGGTAATGTATTTTAACCGGTAAATCAAAATATCCTTCTACCTGCAGAACTCCTTTTAGCCGGTTTAATTCCAGCAGATCCCCTTCCTTAACAGGGGTAGTGAAACCTACCTGCAAATCATATTTACGGTCCAAATCGAAATGCTTGGCCATCATGTAATTGATTGAATCGTTGGTTCCAAAAGCCATCATCATTAATGTCACCGCAAACAAAACGCCCATCAGGGTGACCAAGAAACGGCTGCGGTTTCTGTGAATGCTGCGCAAACTCATTTTCCATTGGGGAGTAAGCCTGGTCCAAATAGAGCCCAGTGATTCCAATAAACTGCGGCTGCCGATTTTGGGGGTATCAGGACGCATGGATTCGGCAGGCTGAATGTGAGTGACCGAACTGGCCGCAGTCCATCCGGCGATTACAGAAACAACAGTACTTAATAAAAAGGCATTTCCTATAACCCTCAGGTTATAACCAAGTAATTTTTCCGGCAGATTAAAAAACATCGCATACATTTCAGTGATATAGCCAGACATAGATAAGCCGAAAATGCTTCCCAGCAAAGCTCCCAATACACCTATTAATAAGGAATAAATCATATAATGCCCTTTGATTTCTAAATTCTTATAGCCCAGTGCTTTCATGATCCCGATCTGCATACGCTGGGTTTTTATCATTCTTCTTAAAATAACAAACTGGATAGCCGCTGCAATGCCTAAGAATATGATCGGGAGAACACTTACCACTGATTTTAATCCGTCTATTTCTGCTTCCAGCATAGTATGGCTTATCTGATCATCACGGGGATAAGATGCCAATACTCCGTAAGGATTAAGCATAGCTTCGATTTCATCGATGATTTCTTTTTCATCAACACCCGGGTTAAAGTCAATCAACACCTGGTTGATTTGTCCGGACATATCAAAAACCTGTTGTGCCTGACGGTTGGGCAGCATAAATATACCAAAGGTTTTGGGGTCCGGGAACATGGTTATGGCATCCTTAACTACATATATAAATTCAGGACCGGTTGCTGAACCAACTACCCTTACATTGATCTGACGGCCTTTATTGACTATCTTGGTGGTGTCCCCGGGACTCAAATCATTGGCGGCCATATACTGGGGGTCTATAACGGCTTCTATTTCACCGCTGGGTGAGTTGGAGGAAAATATTCTGCCACTAAGCATATGAATTGTATTAAGAGCGTTTTTATCATTTATTTCATAAGTAACTACTCTGGCAGTAGCTCTTGAGCCATCGGCTTTGACAATAGGCACATCAGTCATGATCCGACCGGATACTTTATTGACGCCGGGAATATTTTCGATCTGCTTTACAATTCGATCCGGGGCTTTGACAACCTGGAAATAATAATCAGCGAAGTGATTTTTATTATAAAAATCCTGCTGACTATTGCGCAGGTTCTGGTAACTGGCACTTAAAGCAATATATAACATGATCCCAATAGCAACTACTGAAACCACAGCTATAAACTGCCCTTTTTTCCCCTTCAGGCTGCGCAGTAATTTTCTGGCTAAAATACTCATTACCATTCAATCCTTTCCGGATCAACCGGATTATGATTAATAGTTATATCAGCTATTTCGCCGCTGCTCATGCGTATGATTCGGTCTCCCATAGCTCCTATAGCAGTATTATGAGTAATCAGAACTACTGTACAGCCGCTCTTTTTATTTATTTTACGAATCAAGGATAGAATAAGGATGCCGGTTTTATAATCCAGGGCGCCGGTAGGTTCATCACAAAGCAATATTCGAGGATTCTTAACTACTGCCCTGGCTATGGAAACTCTTTGCTGTTCTCCGCCGCTTAACTGTGAAGGGAAACTTTCACTTCTGTCTCCCAGTCCTACTTCCTCCAGGCATTCCATAACTGATAAAGGCTCATCCACCAGCTCAGCGGCCAGTTCCACATTCTCCCTGGCAGTTAAATCAGAGATAAGATTATAAAACTGAAAGACAAATCCCACCTGATTACGTCGAAAAAGTGTTAGTACATTATCATCAGCAGCACTAAAGTCCTGACCGTTAAATAAAACCCTACCCTCAGTGGGCAGATCCATGCCGCCCATAATATTCAGCAAAGT